>JANNKS010000111.1:0-3578 GCA_031396425.1 Rhizobacter sp.
GCAAAGAGGCTGCCGACCCCGAAACCTGGTCGTGGGTGGACGGTGGCGGCACCTCGGTGAACCTGGTGTTCGTCGCCGGCAAGCTCAGGCACTGGTCGCTGCAGCGTACCGCATCGCCCGATGAAAGCCCGGGTGCGGTGAATCCGGCGCCGGGCACGTCACCAGGAACGGCGCCGACGCCCTGAGCCCGACGGCCGGCCGGCGCGTTGCCAATGCGCACGCCGCTTGTCCTTAAAATCGCCTTTCAAACACTCGCAGGAGCCTGACCATGTCGATGGAGAACCGCGACGGAAAAATCTGGATGGATGGGCAACTGGTGGAGTGGCGCGACGCCAAGATCCACGTGCTCAGCCACACGCTGCACTATGGCTGCGGCGCCTTCGAGGGCGTGCGCGCCTACAAGACGGCGCGCGGCACGGCGATCTTCCGCCTGCGCGAGCACACCGAGCGGCTGTTCAACAGCGCCAAGATCCTGCGCATGAAGATCCCGTTCAGCTTCGAAGCGGTGTGCGAAGCGCAGCGTTCGGTGGTGCGCGAGAACAAGCTCGAATCGTGCTACCTGCGCCCGCTGACGTGGATCGGTTCTGAAAAACTCGGCGTGTCGCCCAAGGGCAACCAGATCCACCTGATGGTGGCCGCCTGGTCGTGGGGTGCGTACCTGGGTGACGAAGGGCTGAAGCGCGGCATCCGCGTGAAGATCTCGAGCTACACGCGCCACCACGTCAACATCACGATGACGCAGGCCAAGGCGGTGAGCAACTACACCAACTCCATCCTCGCCAACATGGAAGCCACCGACGACGGCTACGACGAGGCGATGCTGCTCGACGCATCGGGTTTCGTCAGTGAGGGCGCGGGCGAAAACCTGTTCGTCATCAAGAACGGCGTGGTCTACACGCCCGACCTGTCGGCCGGCGCACTGAACGGCATCACGCGCAACACGGTGTTCGCGATCTGCGCCGACCTCGGCCTGAAGGTGGTGGAAAAACGCATCACGCGCGACGAGGTCTACATCTGCGACGAAGCCTTCTTCACCGGCACCGCCGCCGAGGTGACGCCGATCCGCGAGCTCGACCGCATCGAGATCGGCGCCGGCTCGCGCGGGCCGCTGACCGAGAAGATCCAGAGTGCATTCTTCGACATCGTGAACGGCCGCAACCCCAAGTACGCCGAATGGTTGACCCTGGTATGAAGCAGGCCGTGATCGAAGTCGGCGCGAAGGACCTTCAGGGTCCGGGCGTTGTGTTCTGCCCGAACCCGAAGATGGCGCTTTGGAGCAACCACCCCAAGGTGTTCATCGACCTGGCGTCCACCGGTGAGGGCAAGTGCCCCTATTGCGGCACCGAATACAGGCTGCGGCCGGGCGAAAAATCGCACGGGCATTGATGTTGCCCCGCGGCCGGCGTCGGGCCGCCGCCTTCCAGGCGCGCCACCGATGAGCCCGTCAGCAATACGCAGCCTCGTGGTCGCGCCGCAGTGGATCGGCGACGCGGTGATGAGCGAGCCGCTGCTGGCCCGGCTCGCAGCGCGCGGCGAACAGCTCACGGTCGCCGCCTTGCCCTGGGTGGCACCGGTCTACCGCGCAATGCCGCAGGTGCACGAGGTACTCGAATGGCCGTTTGCGCATGGCCGGCTCGACGGGTCCACTCGTTGGCGCATCGCCGCTGAATTGCGCGGCTGTTTCGATGCGGCCTACGTGTTGCCGAACTCGCTGAAGGCGGCGCTGATTCCCTGGCTGGCGCGCATTCCGCATCGCGTGGGCTACCACGGCGAAGGCCGCGTGCTGCTGTTGAACCGTCGCGTGCCCAACCCCCCAGGGCGAGCGCCGATGGTCGAGTTCTACGACGCACTTGCCGGGCCGCACGACGCAGCGTTCGCAGCGCCGGCACCGCGCTTGCACATCGACGCGGCGATTCAGGACCGGGCCACCGCTGCCGCAGGTGTTTCGCCCGGTGCTTACTGGGTGTTTGCGCCGGGCGCCGAATATGGCCCAGCCAAATGCTGGCCGGAGGCGCACTACGCGGCGCTGGCGCGTTCGCTGTTCGAGCGCGACGGCCTGCCGGTGTTGCTGCTCGGATCCGGCAAGGAGGCGGCGCTGTGCGAAGCGATCGCGCAGGCCGCTCAGCCCGCCTGCCGCGTTCTCGCCGGCAAGACCGCATTGTTCGACGCGATGGCGCTGATCGCCGCCGCGCGCGGCCTGGTCAGCAACGATTCGGGTTTGATGCACGTTGGTGCAGCGCTCGGCATTGCGCAGGCGGCCGCGTTCGGCTCGACCAGCCCGCTGCACACGCCGCCCTTGAACCGCAACGCCCGGGTGCTGTGGCTGAAGGACGAACTGCAACTCGACTGCGCGCCCTGCTTCGAGCGCAGCTGCCGGTTTGGCCACACGCGCTGCCTGACCGAACTTTCGCCGCAGCGTGTTGACGCGGCGCTCATCGAAGCCTGCAGCTCAGCGGCGCAGCCCGCGGGCAAGGCGCCGAGCCTGGAAGAGACCACGATCAGAGCGTGAACTTGCCGACGTAAAGCACCGGGCCGGTCGGGGCGCCGGTGGGCGACCCCCCCGGCGGCTCCAGGCTGACGGCAAGCGCGGTGGCGTCCGTGAGGTCCTGGCCACGCTTCACTGCCGTGCTCGCATTGGCGGAAATCAGGCCGAGCGAGCGCGGCGCGCCGCTGCCGGGCAAGGCCCACAACTCGAGCACCCGATCGGCCTGCAAGGCGACGTTCACGAGCGGGCGCGTCACTACCGCGCGGCCATCGCCGCTGATGCTGGCGATGAAGGTGCCGGGCAAGGCGCCCGCCGTCGCTGCGTCGGTGGCGTTCAATACCACCACCAGGGGTGGCAGCGCCGGGCCGGGGTTGGCCAGCAGAGCCGCCAGGCCATAGGCGGCGACGCTGGCGAACGCCGCCAGACCGCGCCAGAACGCCAACCGTGGGGCAGCGGCTTGGGTGCCGCTGCCTTGCGCCGACCGCGATTGGCCGGCGATGCGGGCCTCGATGCGTTTCCAGACTTCCGGCGAAGGCGCCACCGGGGCGATGCTGAGCGACAGCGGCATCAAGCGCCGCTGCCAGGCCGCCACCGCCTCGCGCAGCGCAGGATGCGCCGGTAGCAGCGCTTCGAAGCGCCGCCGCGCAGCGCCGCGCAGCGTGCCGGTCACATATTCACCGGCCAGTGCATCGGCGCGCTCGGGGCGGCTGTAGTCCATCTCAGAGGCCTCCCGCCGAGCCGCTGCGCGCAGCGTCGCGCATCGCGTCGGATTGCGCCGCCGTGTCCAGGCAGCCTTTCAGGCTGATCAGCGCCCGGCGCAGCCACGATTTGACCGTTCCCAGCGGCTGGCGCAGGTGCTGCGCGACTTCGGCGTGGCTCAGGCCATCGTAGAACGCAAGTGCGACACCTTGCCGCTGCGGAGCGCTCAGGGTCTTCATGCAGTTTTCCAGCGAACGCGCGTCGCTGGCGCGGCTCAGCAGCGCCAGCGGGCCGTCGCCTTCGTCGGCGACCTGGGCGTACACATCAGCGTCGTCGTCATCGTTCGTCAGCTCGCCCTGGGTGGCACCGAGCGACGGATGCTCGACCTGGCTCG
>JANNKS010000557.1:0-4440 GCA_031396425.1 Rhizobacter sp.
CCAGGAAGTTGCCGTCAGCCTTCACCAGGCTGGAGAAGAAGTTCTCTTCCAGCATCGTGCCCAGCACCACGCCGAGGATGGTCGGGGCTACGGGAAAGCCCCAGCGTTCCATGTAGAAGCCCATCACGCCGGCGACGAGCATCACGATCACGCCGAACAGGCTGTTGTTGATCGCAAAACTGCCGACGATGCAGAACATCAGGATCAGCGGCATCAGCACGCTCGCGGGGATGCGCAGGATCCGGCGCGCGATGCGGATTGCCATCCAGCCCAGTGGCAGCATCAGCAGCTGCGCGAGGATGAAGACGATGAATACGGCGTAGATGTTCTGCGGGTTGTTGACGAACAGTGTCGGGCCCGGGTTCATGCCCTTCAGATACAGCACGCCGATCGCGATCGCGGTGATCGAGTCGCCCGGGATGCCGAACACCAACGCAGGAATCCAGGCGCCGCCGAGTGCGGCATTGTTCGCCGCGCCGGCTTCGACAACGCCCTCCACATGGCCGGTGCCGAACTTCTCGGGTTCCTTGGAAAACCGCTTCGAGACGGCATACGACATCCATGCGGCGATGTCGGCGCCCGCGCCGGGCAGTGCGCCGACCAGCGTGCCAAGCGCCGAACCGCGAAACAGCTGCAGCGGGTATTTCTTCAGCAGGCCCCACATGCCGGCAAAGACGTTGCCGAAACGCGCTTCGGTGACCATCACCGGCTTGATCACCTGCACCGAATAACGCAGCACTTCCGACACCGCGAACATGCCGATCATCAGTGGGATGAGCGAAATGCCACCGGTCAGCTCGGCGTTGCCGAAGGTGTAGCGCGGCGCGCCGGCCGGGTTGTCCAGGCCGACGACCGAGATCAGCAGGCCGAGCAGCAGCGACACCATGCCCTTCAGCGGGTCGGCCCCGGCGATGAAGATGGCGCAGGTGAAACCCAGCATCACGAGCCAGAAGTATTCGAACGAGCTGAACTTGAGCGCCACTTCGGCCAGCGCCGGCGCAGCGACGATCAGCACCAGCACGCCGAAGATGCCGCCCAGCACCGAGAACACCAGCCCGGCGCCGAGCGCGAGTTCGGGCCGGCCGGACTTGGTGAGCAGGTAGGCCTCGTCGGTGTACGCAGCTGACGCGGGTGTGCCCGGCATGCGCAGCAACGCGCTTGGGATGTCGCCCGAGAAGATCGCCATCGCGGTGGCGGTGACAATCGCCGCCACCGCCGGCACGGGCGGCATGAAGAACGTCACCGGCACGAGCAGCGCGGTGGCCATCGTCGCGGTGAGGCCGGGAATCGCGCCGACGAACAGGCCGTAAAGCGCCGCCAGCACAATCACGAGCAGCACATAGGGCTGGAAGACCAGCCCGAAGGCGGCGCCAAGGGCGTCCATGGGCGGTTCAGTAAAAGGGCGTCAGCACGCCCCAGGGCAAGGGCACGCGCAGCAGCTTGTAGAACGCCACATGCACGAGCACGGTTCCGCCCAGGCTCCACAGCAACGCCGGGCCGGCGCGCACCCGCTGCGCCAGGAAGGTGGCGAACAGGCACAGCGGCGCGATGATCAGGAAACCCAGCGCTTCGGACGCGAGGATGTAGGCCACCACCGCCGCGATCACGATCGCGGAGCTGCCGAAATGTTCAGTCCCGGCTTGCTTGGCCTGCGGCATCGTTCCCGGCCCCCTGCGCCACATCAGCGCGATGGCCGCGAGCAGCAAACCCGCGCCCACCAGCATCGGCAGAAACGCCGCGCCGAGCTTCTGCCCGGGCACGTTGGGGAAGTCGCGTGCCGACCACAACACCGCGAGCGCCAACGCCGCGAGTCCCAGGCCGACCTTTCGATCGGTGTGAACCATGGGTCGGCGCCCGGGCCGCGTTTACTTCGCGATGCCCACGGCGGTCATCACCGCCTTCATGTCGGTGTCGCCCTTGGCCATGAAGCGGGCGAACTCGTCGGAACTGCCCCACAGCGTGCCGAAGCCGCGCTGCGTCATGAAGTCCTTGTAGTCCTTGCTGTCGAAGGCCTTTTTCACGGAAGCCTCGAGCTTGGCCTGCAGGTCCTTCGGCAAGCCCTTAGGCGCCGCGATGCCGCGCCACGCACCCGTCGTCCAGCTCGAACCCGTTGCTTCCTTCAGCGTCGGCACATTCGGGAACAACGCGGCGCGCCGGTCGTCCATCACGGCGAGCGAACGCACCTTGCCGGCTTCGATGAGTGCGCGCGCCTCGGGCAGCGAACACGGCACGAACTCCACACCACCCGCGGCGAGATCCTGCAGGCCCGGCGCGGCGCCGTTGGACGGCACCCACGGCACCGAGGCCGGGTCGACTTTCGCGTCGCTCAGCATGCCGGCGAGCGCCAGGTGCCAGATGCCGCCCTGCCCGGTGCCCGAGGCCTTGAACTTGCCGGGGTTCGCCTTCACCGCGGCGAGTACATCGCCCATCGTCTTGTAGGGTGAATCGGCGCGCACCTGGAAGCCCGCCGGGTCGAGGTTGACGAGCGCAATCGGCGTGTAGCTGGTCGGGTTCAGCTCGGTGAGTTTCTGGTGGTGCATCATCGTGATTTCCACCGTGATCATGCCGATCGTGTAGCCGTCGGGCGGCGCGCTGGCGATCGCCGAGTGGCCCACCACGCCCGACCCGCCAGTGCGATTCACCACGTTGACCGGCTGGCCGAGGTCCTTTTCCATCAGGCTGGCAATGAAACGCGCGACCGCGTCGGTGCCGCCGCCCGCGCCCCAGGGCACGATCAGCGTCAGGGGTCGGTTCGGGTACTGAGCGAAGGCTGAGAATGAAACACTCAGCGCCAGCCCGAGGACTATCAGCCGGATCGTGTGCATGAAACGCATGGTGAGAGCTCCTGAGGTCAAGTCATTGGGCTGTGCCGCCGCGAATCTTGCCTCGTCGCTCAAAGTGGGCAACCGGGATAAACCCACACGGCCCGCACGCAGGCCTCGCAACGCGCTACGCTTGCCGCTCTTCCACGTCATGCCACCGATCGAACGCGATGTCGGCCGCACAACCCTTGAATGAACCGTTCTGCCCGCTGTGCGGTGGGGCGAATCAGTGCGCGGTGGTGCGCAGCGGCAGGTTAGATGTGCCATGCTGGTGCGAGAAGGTGGCGTTCGATCGCGAAACGCTCAACGCGGTGGCGTCCGCGCAGCGCGGGCTGGCGTGCCTGTGCGCGGCCTGCGCGGCCGCCGCACATCAATCGACATTCACCGCATCGGCCCCCGCAGAGGCTGCGGTGAGCGGGACACCTAAAATCGGTGCCCGGAACAACCCAGGCCACGACTTCACACCCGACGCGTGAAACGCGCAATGCGCGCCTGCAATGAGGCCTGGTCACATCGGATACGCACAGTCACATTCAACCGGGTGCGTCCGCTGCGCTCGCATCAGGGTCGTGCTATCGCTCTGGGGGTATTCCCGAACCATTGACTGCGGTCAATGGTTTATCTTGGCTGGAGTCTGATCATGACCCGATCGTGAAATCTGCCGTGACGATGCCCGTGACAACGGCGCATCGACTCGACCCCGAACCACTCTCTGGAGACCCGATGTTCAACCTTGGAAAACTCAAACGCGGCGCGGCCGCCCTTCGTGCAACGTCGGCGGCGCTAGCCGTTGCAGCTCTGTTTGTCGGCGCACCGGCGTTGGCATGGGAACCCAGCAAGCCGGTCGAGTTCGTCGTGCCCGCAGGCACCGGCGGCGGAGCCGACCAGATGGCACGCCTGATCCAGGGCATCGTCGTCAAGCACAAGCTGATGAAGGAGTCGCTGGTCGTCGTCAACAAGTCCGGCGGCGCGGGTGCCGAGGGTTTTCTGGCGGTGAAGGACGCGAAGGGCGACCCGCACAAGATCATCATCACTCTGTCGAATCTGTTCACCACGCCGATGGCCACCGGTGTCCCGTTCAACTGGAAGGACATGACCCCGGTGTCGATGATGGCGCTCGACCAGTTCGTGCTGTGGGTGAACGCCGAAACGCCTTACAAGAACGCGAAGGACTACATCGCGGCGGTCAAGGCGGCCGGCCCCAACAAGATGAAGATGGGTGGCACGGGTTCCAAGCAGGAAGACCAGATCCTCACGGCGGGTCTGGAAAAGGCGACCGGCACCAAATTCATCTACATCCCCTACAAGGGTGGTGGTGAAGTGGCGGTTCAACTGGTCGGCAAGCACGTCGATTCCACCGTCAACAATCCGATTGAAGCCGTCGCGCAATGGCGCGCGGGTTCACTGCGGCCCCTGTGTGTGTTCGACGACGAACGCATGCCCTACAAGAGCAAGGTGACCGACACCATGTCCTGGTATGACATTCCGACCTGTGCCGAAGCCGGCGTTCCTACCGACTATCTGATGCTGCGCGGAATTTTCATGCCTGGCGGGGTGACTGCGGATCAGGTCAACTTCTACGTCAACCTGTTCAAGAAAGTGCGCGAGACCCCGGAAT
>JANNKS010000160.1:0-2767 GCA_031396425.1 Rhizobacter sp.
GGGCCGTACTACTTCTTCAAGCTGATCCAGCGCATGCGCCAACTGCTGCCGCCGTGGATGCCCAGCGTGGGCCTGGAGGGCGGGCGCATCAACATCGTGCCGGTCGATTTCGTGGTGGCTGCGCTCGACCACATCAGCCACTCCAAGGCGGAGCTGAACAAGAAGTGCTTCCACCTGGTGGACCCGAACGGGTATCGAGTCGGAGACGTACTGGACATCTTCAGCAAGGCCGCGCACGCACCGAAGATGAACCTGTTCGTCAATGCGGCGCTGCTCGGCTTCATTCCGAAGGGCGTGAAGAAGGGGCTGATGGCGCTCGCGCCGGTGCGCCGGGTGCGCAACGCGATCATCAAGGACCTGGGCCTGCCGCCGGACATGTTCACGTTTCTGAACTACCCGACGCGCTTCGACCGGCGCGAAACCGATGCTGCCCTGGAAGGCACCGGCATCGCGTGCCCGAACCTGCATGACTACGCCTGGGTGCTGTGGGACTACTGGGAGCGCCACCTCGACCCCGCCCTGTTCGTTGACCGCAGTCTGAAAGGCACGGTGGGTGGCAAGGTGGTGCTCATCACCGGTGGCTCATCGGGCATCGGTCTGTCGGCCGCCTGCCGGTTTGCCGAAGCGGGTGCGATCACCATCATCTGCGCTCGCGGCGAAGACAAGCTTGCCGAAGCGGTGAAGGAAATCAAGGCAGGCGCCGGCAAGGACGCCAAGGTCTTCAGCTATTCGGTCGACATCGCCGACGAGGCGGGTTGCGCCGAATTCGTCAAGACCTTGCACGAGCAGCACGGCGGGGTGGATTTCCTGATCAACAACGCCGGGCGTTCGATTCGCCGGGCAATCGAAGCCAGCTACGAGCGTTTTCACGACTTCGAGCGCACGATGCAGCTCAACTATTTCGGTTCGTTGCGCGTGACCATGGGCCTGTTGCCGGGCATGGTGGCCAAGAAGAAGGGCCATGTCGTCAACATCAGCTCGATCAGCGTGCTCGTGAATGCACCGCGCTTCTCGGCCTATGTGGCGAGCAAGGCCGCGCTGGATGCCTGGACGCGTTGCGCGTCGAGTGAATTCGCCGACCTGGGCGTCACGTTCACGACCGTGAACATGCCGCTGGTGCGCACGCCGATGACGGCGCCGACCAAGATCTACGACAACATGCCGCTGCTGGCTCCCGAGGAAGCGGCCGACATGATCGTGCGTGCCTGCATCGACAAGCCGGTGCGCGTCGCTACCCGCCTGGGGGTGTTCGGCGAAGTGCTGCACGCGGCGGCACCGCGCATCACGCAGATCATCATGAACACCACCTTCCGCATGTTCCCCGACAGTGCGGCGGCCAAAGGCGAAAAGCTGGCCAAACCGACACTCTCACCCGAGGCCATCGCGATGGCGCAAATGATGCGCGGCATTCACTTCTGACGGTACTTCACGCCGCGCTGCACCGCGGCCGCCGCGGTCGGGCGGCGGTTCAGGGACTCACTTCCCTCACTCGGCGGAGCGCAGCATGAAGCTGGCATCGTCATGCAGCAGATGCCAGCCACTCCAGGCGAGGTAGGCCGCGGCGGTGGCAGCGCCAGCGCAGCAGACCAGCCAAACGCCGAGCGCTTCGAGTGCCAGTGTGACGAGACCGGCCACCAGCAACAGCGACTCGGTACCCGAGTCCAACGTGAGTTGGCGACGCCGCTGTGCCGGCGAAACGGGTTGCGCGCGCAGGAGTGCATACAGCAGCAACAGCACAGCGGCGGCGAGGGCCGGGTTGTCGTTCGCGGGTTGCCACCAGTCCAGCCAGGCGCCGGCCATGATCATCACCAAGGTGGCCGCCGCGAGGATGGCGCCGATGCCGGCATTGATGCAACGCAAGCCTGCCGCGAGCGGACTCAACGGGCTGTCGTGATCCATGCGGCGCCGAAAGGCCGCCATTGCGAACAAGCCTGCAGCGGCGAGAAGCACGCAATCGCGCCACCAGAGTCCGGCGCCCAGTGCGAGCAGCGCGGGCAGCCAGGTGAACAGACGGGCTGCGCGGTTCACCGCGAGGCCTCTTGACTTGCGGCGCGCGCGAGCGCAACAGCTCCGAGCGTCGTGCGGCGGTGAAATGTCAACATCCTGCGGTGTCCGGATGAATGGTTGCGACTCGTTGCCCGCACGCACTGCGCTTTGGGTTGCGCCGGTGCGCTCGCATCACGGGGACTGCGGGCGTCGCAGTGGATCTTAAACCTCCGCAGGGTGCCGGAAGCGGGGCGGCGGCATGGGGCGGCAGAGCATCGAGATCGGCCGCCCGGCCTGGATTCGGGCGGCGGCCGCCGCAGATGCTCCAGAGCACGGCGACCCGACGCCTACAATTTCCGTGCTGGCGAATCCCCGCCGGGAAAGATCGACCGCATGAAAGCCCAGACTGCAGCCCCCGCGACCGACGATCTGAACCACATCGCACCGCGTGAAAAGGCCGAAATCCTGGCCCAGGCCCTGCCGTACATCCGCAAGTTCCACGGCAAGACCATCGTCATCAAGTACGGCGGCAATGCGATGACCGACCCGTCGCTGCAACAGGATTTCGCCGAAGACGTGGTGCTGCTCAAGCTGGTGGGCCTCAACCCGGTGGTGGTTCATGGTGGCGGCCCGCAGATCGAAGAGGCGCTCGCCAAGTTGGGCAAGAAGGGTACCTTCATCCAGGGCATGCGCGTGACCGACGAAGAGACGATGGAAGTTGTCGAATGGGTGCTCGCCGGGCAGGTGCAGCAGGACATCGTCGGCCTGATCAATGTGGCGG
>JANNKS010000161.1:0-1854 GCA_031396425.1 Rhizobacter sp.
CCTTCAACGTATGACTCTTTCATTCACAACATCTCGCCGGCTTTGACCGGCGCACAGGAAGCCTCATGAAAGCCAGGCCCATGCTCGCAACCCTCGTCACCACCGCCATCGCCATCGTTGGCTTTGCGTCCACCACCGCAGCCATGGTCATGACCGTGGCCGCCCGCTGATCGGGAAGCACCGTGGCGCAGTTCAAGGTTGCGCTGTTGATCCACAGCAAGCTCGAAGGCGCCGGGCAATCGGCGATCTACCGTGCGCTGATGAGTGCGCAGGAGCTGCGCATGGCCGGCGACGATGTCGTGATCGTCTTCGACGGCGCCGGCAGCACCGCAGCGGCCGAGATGGCACAACCGGGGCACCGCTTTCACACCCTGTTCGCCGACGTGCTGCCCGACGTGCGCGGTGTCTGCCGCTTCTGTGCCAAGAGCTATGGCGTGCTCGATGCCTTGCAGGCGGCCGAGCTGCCCTTGCTCGAGGATGACCGCGGGCATGCGAGCCTGCGCGCGCTGCTGCTCGAAGGTCGCCAGATCATCACGTTCTGAGGGCTGGGCTGGACCCGGCCTGCCATCGGACTCACAGGGCCGGCAGCCTTCAATGAGCTGGGCTTGGGTCAAGGGTGGATGTCGCCGCGCCTTCTCGAGCGCGGTGTGCGACGCTCAAGCCGGTGCGCGCACCAGCCGGATGTCGACCTCGCGGTCCACATAGGCCCACTCGGGAGAGTTGCGCAGGGCCTTGAGCAGTTCGTCGAACGCCGGCTCGTGCTCGGGCGCGTAGTCGAACCAGGTCAGGAAGTCGAAAGGCTCGGCCGGGCCGAGATCGCGACAGTGATGGAGCCGCCTTGCCACCGCGGGCAGGTAACGCATGCCGATGGCGATGTGGTGCGACTGCGACTCGAATACGGCACGCCGCTCGTCCTGCGTCAGCGCCCACCAGGCGGGCGACTTGCGAATCGGAATCAGCGCCGCGCGCGTGGCCTCGGCGCGCCCCAGGCCGGCCTGCGTCCCCACCAGCGCCATTTTTTCGTGCCGCTCGACATAGCGTTCATTGCTGGTGATGCCTGCCAGCGCCCACGCAGCACCGAGGGGCGGCGGTGTGGCGGCGCCGGCCACCACGCTCAAGCACCGCGCGGGGGGCAATGTGTCACCCACCAGGGTGCGCGCAGACAGCACGGTCCAGGGGCCATTGTCACTGCCGACGAACGTGAACTGCCGCGGCTGGCCGGATAGCGTGTTGATGGTCATTGCGTCGAGCTCTTTCAGTGGACCGGCAAGGTGTCGGGGCTGATGGCCGAAGCACGTCGTGCGCCTGCTCGGGCCGATGAGCGCCTGGTCGCCTGGAAAGCTTTGGTAAGTGATGCCAATAGGGAAAGACATGCCCCAGGTCCTGTTCGGGAAAGGGCAAGGCGCCCACGGCCTCGGGCAACAGGGGGGTTGAAGGTGGTGTGGCTGTCTTCGCAGGTCAGCGTCAGGTCCACGTCGGCCGGCAGGCGCCCGGCAAGTTGGTGGGCCACGCCGGTGCAGCCGAAACCGCCTCCGGCAATGGCCACTGCGCGACGGCGGTTCATTGGGGTTGCTCCGCGACCGGCCTGTCGCCCGGTGGGTTGATCTGCAGTTCGTGCATCGCCGTGCGAATGAAGCGCATCTGCTCATCGGCGTTGCGGCAGGCTTGGCAGCTGACCAGGTGCAGCCGCATGCGAGCCCGGACGGCGAGCGGCGGCGCATCGTCTTGCGACTGACTGAGCAGCCGAGCCAAGGCGCGGCAGTCGAGCATGAGTTTCATGATGGGAGGCACGCGGCACAGTACCGGGTCTTGATAGTCGTACAGTCCGAGCCTGCGTTACGACTCTTTCTGTCT
>JANNKS010000558.1:0-2159 GCA_031396425.1 Rhizobacter sp.
CAAGCATGGTGCCCAGCCGGGGTGGCTGTGGCTCACCGGCCCGACCGGGCGGGTCAACGAGGTGCTGAAGGGTTTTGGTGCCTACACGGCCAACTTCGAAGACCACCCGCCGCTGGTGCTGGTGGGCGACGCGCGCAGCGGACAGTGGACGCGCTTCTACGGTTTCGCCGACCCCAAGGCGGTGGTCGCGAAGGTGCGCGAACTGCGCGAACTGCGCGCGGCGCGCAGCGACGCCATGCCCGCCGGGCACAAGCACTGAAGCGGGCCAGCCATGAAGTCGAAGTTCCTCCTTCCCGTTCTCGCGCTCGCGTTTTCGGCGGCGCAGGCGCATGAGAACCACGGCGCAGCGGCCAGGCCGGCCGACGCCGCGTCGGTGGTGCCGCTGGCCAAGCCCAAGCGCGACCCGCAGGCCTACTTCACCGACCGCGAACTGTTCACGCAGGACGGCCGCAAGGTGCGCTTCTACAGCGACGTGCTCAAGGGCCGCCTGGTCGTGATCAACACCATCTTCACCCATTGCGAAGACGCGTGCCCGCTGATCACGACGCAGATGAACGCGGTGCGCCTCAAGCTCGGGGCCTCGTTCGAGAAGGACGTGCACTTCGTCTCGATCTCGAGCGACCCGGTGCGCGACACGCCGCAGGCGCTGAAGAAGTGGGCGGCCAAGCAGTCGGTCGATGTGCCGGGCTGGACCTTCCTCACCGGCAAGAAGGCGGACGTCGACCACATCCTGCAGAAGCTCGGTCAGTGGTCGCAGAACATCGAGTCGCACTCCACCCAGCTGATTGCGTGGAACTTCGCCACCGACCGCGGCCGCAAGATGCTGCCCAACATGCCTCCCGAGTTGCTGGCGGCGCAGATCACGATGCTCGCCGGCAGCGACAGCCTGGTGCCGCTGCCGGCGCTCGTTGCGCCGAAGTCGAACTGAGCGCCGAACTGGGCGATGCACGCAACCGGCCCGGTGAACGCGTGGGTGGCGCTGGCCTGGGGTGCGCTGATGTTCTGCGGGCTGCTGCCGGCTGCCCTCGCGGCACCGCTGACGCCCCAGGAAGAAGCGGGCAAGAAGGTGTACGTCGAAGGCGTCAGCGCGAGCGGCAAGCCGTTGCGGGCGCTGATCGGTGGGCAGGACACGCCGGTCGAGGGCGCCACGCTGCCGTGCGCGAACTGCCACGGCGCCGATGGGCTGGGCCGGCCCGAAGGGACCGTCAGGCCGTCCAACATCGTCTGGTCCGAACTGACCAAGTCGTACGGCCATCGGCACGACAACGGGCGCACGCACCCGGCCTACACCGATCAGAGCTTCGCCGACACGCTGACCTACGGCAAGGACCCGGCGGGCAACCGCCTCGACGTGGCGATGCCGCGCTACCTCATGTCGCACGACGACATGGCGGCGCTGCTGGCCTACCTGAAACGCATTCACGCCGACCTCGACCCCGGCCTGAGCGCCAACCGCCTGCGCATCGGCACCTTGCTGCCCAGCGGCGGGCGGCTCGCCGAACTCGGCCAGGCGATGGACGCGGTGCTGCGCGCGCGCATCGATGTGCTCAACGCCAAGGGCGGCCTGTTCGGGCGCCAGCTCGAACTGGTGGTGGCCGAGGTCGCCGAAGACCGCGCCGCGAGCCTGAAGAACGCCGAGCGGCTGTTCGGCGACGCGCAGGTGTTTGCGGTGGTGAGCCCTTTCACCTCGGGCCTGGAACGCGAGATCGCCGCACTCGCCGAGCGCCTGCGCGTGCCGGTGGTCGGCCCGTTCACGCTGCGCACCCAGGTGGCGCAGGAGGTCAATCGCCACACCTTCTTCCTGCTGCCCGGGCTGGTGGAGCAGGTGCAGGTTCTCGCCGAGTTCGCGTTCCGGCAACTCGCGCTGCAGGACCCGGTGGTGGCGGTGGTGCACCCGGACGAGGACGAGATGCATCAGGTCGCCGCCGCAGCGGTGGCGGGTTTCAGGCAGCGCGGCTGGAACCGCTCGGTCGCGGTGCACTACCCCAGCGGCGGTCTGCGGCCGCGCGAACTGGTGGCCAAGCTGCAGCAAAGCGGTGTGCAGGTGGTGCTGTTCCTCGGCACGAACGGCGAACTCGAGCAACTGGGCGGCCCGATCCGCGACGCGATCTGGACGCCCTACCTGCTGGCGCCGGGCGTGCGCGTCGCGCGCGCCGCGG
>JANNKS010000168.1:0-5191 GCA_031396425.1 Rhizobacter sp.
GGCATGTAGTCGCGATGCACCGCCACCCGGGTTTGCGCCAGCGCGCTGGCCACGAGGGCGTCGCACGCCGTGACCCAGACCTGGCGATGGGTGTCGCTCCAGCGCAGCGCAAATTCGCGTTCGACGCACCAGTCGGGAAAAAGCGCGAGCTCGCGCCGCAACAAAGCGTCGTCGTAGGGCGGCAGGCCGATGCTGTCGCCGCGCGATTGCCATTGCACCAGCGCGCCGATCGCGTCGCGCATCAAGGCCTGCACGGTTTGCGTGTCGCCGATGGTTTGCGCTGCCAGCATTTCACTCAGGTACAGGCGCGTGCCCAGATCGGTCAGCAGCAGGAAACCGTGGCCGCTGTCCTGCGCCAGGATGCGCGGCGCGTTCAGGCCGGCGCGCTCGAGCCGGGAGGCGACGTCAACGAACTGGCGAATATCTTCCTGCGGCGGCGGCGCATCCATCACGATGCAAGGCGCCCCACCCGTGGTGTCAATGCGAAAGTAGCGCCGGAAACTCGCGTCGCTCGAGGCGCTGCGCAGGCTGCTCGGGATCAGGCCATGCGGCCCGCTGACCGAATCGAGCCAGCGGTTGAAGGCCTGCTGGCGTTGCGGCGCGGGCCATACGATGGCGTCGGGGGTGGCGGTGCTGGTCAAGGTGGGCCTGAGCGGGTCTGCGCCCGAATGAGGGTGGGGGTGCGGGGTGAGTCGGTGCGCTGCACTGGAGCCGAACCGCTCGGCCAGGGGACGAGAAACCTGCCTCGTGGATAATTCATTCTACAAACGACCCTGCGCCACCGCAGGCGCTGGCCGCCAGGCTGCGCAGCCCTACTGGTCACCCGCCGTGTGGCGCCCCGCCTGTCTTGCCCATCGCATTCCCACTCTCTGCCGCAGTTTGTCTGGCTCCAAGCGCGCGCTGCGTGTTCATGGCGGCACTGCCGTGGCTCGCGCTGTGCTCGACAAGCGCCGCTCAGACGCCGGCAGACGAGCCGTTGCGCCTGCGCCTGTCACCCGAGTTGAAAGCGCCGTCACGAGGCGCGCCAGGGACACGCGCGCCGGTGGTCGTGAAGGCGCGGGAAATCCGCGGTCAACCCGATCTGGGAACCCAGGCCGAAGGCAACGTCGAACTGCGCAGTGCCGGCGTGGTGCTGCACGCCGACAGCCTGAGCTACGACGAGGCCGATGACCTCGCGATCGCGCGCGGTCAGGTGCGTGTCAGCCGCGATGGCAATATCTACAGCGGCCCGGAATTGCAGCTGCGCCTGCAGCGTTTCGAGGGCTTCTTCATCAAGCCGAGTTATCGTTTCGCACGCAGCGGCGCCGGCGGCACCGCCAAGCGCATCGATTTCCTCGACGAGCAGCGCATTGTGGCGACGGGAGCGGACTATTCGAGTTGCCCGCGCGACGGCTCGAACGACCCGGACTGGCTGCTGTCCACCGACAGCATCAAGCTCGACTTCGCGGCGAACGAAGGCATTGCCGAGAATGCGGTGCTGCGCTTTTACGGCGTTCCGATCCTGGCCGCGCCGGTCTTGAGTTTTCCGCTCACGGACGAGCGCAAGTCGGGCTGGCTGCCACCGGGCATCAACCTGGACAGCAAGAGCGGCCTGCAGGTGGCGGTGCCCTACTACTGGAACATCGCGCCGCAGCGCGACGCCACGCTGACGCCGATCGTCAGCGCCAAGCGCGGGTTCGGCATGGACACCGAGTTTCGCTATCTGGAGCCGCACACGCTGGGCGAGATGGGGCTGACCTGGTTGCCCAACGATCGGCTCTCCGGAGCATCGCGCTTTGCGCTCAATGTGGCCAACGATGCCGAACTGCCGTTCGGCGTGCAGTCGCGCGCAAGACTGTTGCGCGTGTCGGATGACGACTACTGGAAGGACTTTCCACGCGGCGTCAAGAGTTTCACCCCGCGCCTGCTGGCCTCGGAGTTCGCGTTGAACCGTTCACTGGCCGATGGAACGCTGTATGCCCGCGTGCAGCGGTGGCAGGTCTTGCAGGATGCGGGCAGCCCGATCGTTGCGCCGTACGAGCGGCTGCCGCAGCTGGGCGCAAGTTTCACGCCCCGGCTGAAGGGTGGGTTGCAAGCCAGCGTCGAGCTTGAACTGAACCGTTTCGCCAACCCGAGCAACGGCCTGAGCGGGGCGCGCGCCACCGGCGTGCGGGTGCATTCGATCGGCTCGCTGGCCTGGCCGCTGGTCACGCCAGGCTGGACGCTGACGCCCAAGGTCTTGTACAACGCCGCGGCCTATGCCCTGGATGGGCCGCTCGACCCACGGCCAGACGCTTTGGGCGTCGCTTTGGATTCGCGGCGGCGCGTTTCCAGGGCGGTGCCGGGCATGAGCGTTGACAGCGCCTGGCTGCTCGAGCGCGAGACGGAATGGTTCGGCAAGGCGACTCGCCAGACGCTCGAACCACGGTTGCTCTATGCAAACACGCTGTACCGCCGACAAAGCAACCTGCCGAACTTCGATGCCGCAGCGAAGGACTTCAATTTTGACTCCATCTTCACGGAGAACGCCTTCTCCGGCGTGGACCGTGTCTCAGACGCGCACCAGCTGACCGCCGGCCTGACCACGCGCATCATTGATGCGCAGAGCGGCGCCGAGGCGATGCGCCTGGGCCTGGTGCAGCGCTATCTGTTTCGCGATCAACTGGTCACGCCGGATGAACAGCCGCTGACACAGCGCTTCTCCGATGTCTTGCTGCTCGGCTCGACTTCGGTCATCCCGCAATGGAAACTCGATGCGTCGGTGCAATACAACCCCGACAGCAGCCGCGCGGTGCGCTCGATACTTTCGGCACGCTATTCGCCGGGCCCGTACCGAACCGTCGCGGCAACCTATCGTCTGGCGCGAGATTTGAGTGAACAGGTCGAACTCGCCTGGCAATGGCCGCTCTACGGGCCCACGCCCGACCGACCGGCGCTCAACCTGGCGCGCGAGGGGTCGTCGTCGTGCAAAGGCAGCTGGTACAGCGTCGGCCGGGTGAACTACAGTACGCGCGACAGCCGTGTCACCGATTCGGTGCTCGGGCTCGAGTTCGACGCGGGTTGCTGGATCGCCCGGGTGGTCGCCGAGCGCTTGTCCACCGGTCGCAGCGAAGCGACCACGCGGCTGTTGTTGCAGCTTGAGCTGGTCGGCCTGTCGCGCCTGGGAACCAACCCGCTGCAGGTCTTGAAGGACAATATCCCCGGTTACCGCCTGCTGCGCGACGAACGTGCGCAGCCTGATTCGCTGAACCTGTATGAATGAGAAGAACCTGCTGAAACTGGTCATCGCGCTGGCGTTGGGCCTGGCGACCCTGGCGCCGATGGCGCAAGGGCGGTCGGCGGTGCTCAATGGTGACTACATCGTCGCGGTCGTGAACCAGGAGCTGGTGACGGCCGGCGAGTTGTCGCTGCGCCTGGCACGGGTGCGCGAAAACGCGACGCGCAATGGCGCCACGTTGCCGCCCGCTGAACAACTGCGCCAGCAGGTGCTGGACCTGCTGATCGAGGAGCGCGTGCAGATCACCTATGCACGCGACAGTGGCCAACGCCTGGACGACGCCGAGCTGGACCGGGCGGTGGCCAATGTGGCGGTGCAGAACCAGATCACGATGGCTCAGTTGCGCGAGCGCTTGCGCGCCGACGGTATTGATTTCACCCGCTTTCGCAACAATGTGCGCGACCAGATGCTCACCGAACGGATTCGCGAGCGTGAGGTGCTCGGGCGCATCCGCATCAGCGACGCCGAGCTGGACAATTACATCGAGCGGCGCCGCGTTGCCGCGGCCGGCGCCGACCAGTACAACATCGCGCAGGTGCTGGTGACGGTTCCCGAAGGTGCAAGCGCAGAAGTGACCAGCCAGCGGCGCGAGCGCGCCGAGGCGGCGCTGAGACGCATCCAGGGTGGCGAGTCGTTCGAGGCGGTGGCGCGCGAGATCTCGGAAGACGGCAACCGCGCGCAGGGCGGGCTCATCGGCATGCGGCCGGCAGACCGCCTGCCCGACCTGTTCGTCGAAGTCGTGCGCCCGCTCGCGCCGGGCGGTGTGGCGCCACAACTGCTGCGCAGCGGCGCCGGTTTTCATGTGCTCAAGCTGGTGGAAAAACGCGATGGTGGTGCCTTCACGGTGCAACAGACCCGCGCCCGGCATGTCCTGCTGCGCCCGTCGGCACAACTGCCGCAAGAAGCCGCGGCGCGCCGCCTCACCGAATTCAAGCGTCAGATCGGCAGCGGTGCAAAGACCTTCGAGCAGTTGGCGCGCGACAACTCAGAAGACGGCAGCGCGGCGCAGGGTGGCGACCTGGGGTGGGTTTCACCGGGCGGCTTCGTGCCTGAATTCGAAGAGGCCATGAACGCCTTGTCGCCGGGGGGCATCTCGGATCCAGTGGTGTCGCGTTTCGGTGTGCATCTGATTCAGGTGCTGGAGCGGCGCGAAGTGACGCTCGAGGCCAAGCAGGTTCGTGAGCAGGCACGCAATGTGCTGCGCGAGCAGAAGTTCGAGGAGGCGTATGCCGAATGGATTCGCGAGCTGCGCGCCCGCGCCTACGTGGAGTTTCGTGAGCCGCCTTTCTAGCGGCAACGCAGAGCCCGACCGGAGCCCGCGCGCCGCAGATGATCGCGGAGTTCGCTTGCGGTGAGCCACCAGGCCCGCAAACGTTTCGGCCAGCATTTCCTGACCGACCGATTCATCATCGACGCGATCGTCGACTCGATCGATCCGCAGCCCGGCCAGGCGATCGTGGAAATCGGCCCGGGCCTGGGTGCGATGACCACTCCACTGGTGGCGCGATGCAAACACTTGTGCGTGATCGAACTCGATCGCGACCTCGCGGCCCGGTTGCGCCGGCGCGATGAACTTCAGGTGATCGAGGCCGATGTTCTCAGCGTGGACTTTGCAGCTTTGGCGCAGAGTTTCGCCGCGCCTTTGCGTGTGGTTGGAAACCTGCCCTACAACATTTCATCACCCATCCTGTTTCATCTGCTGGATTCGGTCGCGCATGTGCTCGACCAGCACTTCATGCTGCAGGCCGAGGTGGTTCAGCGCATGACCGCCGAGCCGGCCACCAAGGCCTATGGTCGCCTGACGGTGATGCTGCAGTGGCGCTATGCCATCGAACACCTGCTCGATGTTCCGCCGCAGGCGTTGGACCCGCCCCCCCGGGTGGATTAGGCGGTGGTGCGCCAGCGCCCGCAACAGCAGTTTTCCGCGGTGGTCGC
>JANNKS010000173.1:0-5399 GCA_031396425.1 Rhizobacter sp.
CCGCCGGGGCGGCGCTGCTGGCCGGGGGTGTAGCTCGGGTAGTTCGCCATCGCCAGCACTTCGCCGTTCTGTGCGTCGAGCACCACCACGCTGCCGGCCTGCGCCTTGTGTTCGTTGACGGCATCGCGGACGCGCTGGTAGGCGTAGAACTGCAGCTTCGAGTCGATGCTGAGCTGCACGTCGCGTCCGTCCACCGGCGCCACGCTGTCGCCCATGTCTTCGACCACTCGACCGAGCCGGTCCTTGATGACGCGGCGCGAGCCATGGCGCCCAGCGAGGTCTTTCTGGAACGACAGCTCGATGCCTTCCTGGCCCTGCTGCTCGAGGTTGGTGAAGCCCACCACCTGAGCGACCGCTTCGCCTTCGGGGTACTTGCGTTTGTATTCGCGCACCTGGTGCACACCCTTGAGTTTGAGCGCCAGCACCTCGGAAGCGACCGGCTCGTCGACCTGGCGCCGCAGCCACACGAAGTTCGGGTTGCCGTCGAGCCGGTCTTCCAGCTCCTGCGGCGTCATCGCCAGCAGCTTGGCCAGGCGCCGGCGCTGCGCCTTGTCGGCGTCGACGTCTTTCGGAATCGCCCACAACGATGGTGCCGGCACGCTCGACGCAAGCAGCAGCCCGTTGCGGTCGATGATGCGGCCGCGGCTCGATGGCAGCTCAAGCGTGCGGGCGTAGCGCATCTCACCCTGCTTCTGGAAGAACGCCGCGTCCAGCCATTGCACATAGACCGCACGGCCGAGCAGCAGCGCCGAACCGATTGCCACCAGCAGCACCAGGAACTTGGAACGCCAGGGCGGCGTTTTCGACGCCAGCAGCGGGCTGGACGCATACATCGCGCGGTTCGACTTCGGCACCGCGCCGCGCGAAGCGCGCGCCTTGAAGGGCTTCATCGCTGGCTCCCCGACGCCGCATGCGCGGCGACGTTCACGTACAGCGTGACAGCTGGCGTGGCATTGCGCATGGCCAGCTTGTCGCGCGCCATCTTTTCGACCCGCAACGGCGTGGCCTGGGCCTGTTTTTCTGCGAGCAGACGCTGTTGTTCGTTGGTCAGCGTGCGTTCGTCAGCGCGCGCGCGATCGAGTTCGGCGAACAGGCGGCGCGACTCGTAGGACACGCGCACCAGGTACCCGCTGCTGGCAAGCAGCATGACCAGCAGAACCACGTTGATGCGCGTCATGCGACCTCGGTGCGTTCGGCGACGCGCAGCACCGCAGAACGCGCGCGCGGGTTGTCGCGCACCTCGCCGACGCTGGGCTTGATGCGCGCAATCGCCCGCAGCCGCTTCGGTTCGGGCTGTGCGAACGGTGCGCGGCGGTCCACGACTTCGCGGCTCTCACGCGTGATGAAGGTCTTGACGATGCGGTCTTCGAGCGAATGAAAACTGATCGCGGCGAGGCGCCCCTCGGGCGCCAGCAGCTGCAACGCCGTTCCCAGCGCTGATTCGAGTTCTTCGAGCTCGGCGTTGACGGCGATGCGCAGGGCCTGGAAAGTGCGCGTCGCCGGGTCCTGGCCACCCTCGCGGGTTTTCACGTTGCGCGCCACCAGCTGCGCCAGTTCACGCGTGGTCTGCACCGCCTGGCCCGCTTCGCGCCGCGTCACGATGGCGCGCGCGATGCGGGCCGCGAACCGCTCCTCGCCGAAGTCGCGAATCACGCCGGCGATCTCGCGCTCGTCGGCGCGCGCCAGGTACTGGGCGGCACTCTCGCCTTTGGTTGTGTCCATGCGCATGTCCAGGGGCGCGTCAAAGCGAAAGCTGAAACCGCGCTGCGGATCGTCGATCTGCGGCGACGACACGCCCAGGTCGAACAGCACGCCGTGAACCTGCTCCACCCCCGCGGCACGCAGGGTGGCGGCCATTTGCGAGAACGGTGCGTGATGAATCGAAAAGCGCGCATCGTCGATTCGCTCCGGCCCCACCAGTGCCGACGCCACCGCCTGCGGATCGCGGTCGATCGCCAGCACGCGTGCCGCAGGCGAAAGCTGCCGCAGCAATTCGCGCGAATGGCCGCCGCGCCCGAAGGTCGCGTCCAGGTACACCCCGTCGGTGCGGGTCACGAGCGATTGAATCGCTTCGGCCAGCATCACGGTGGTGTGCAACCATGGGGTGACGGCGCTCATTCAAAAGCTGAAGCTCTTCAGCGAATCAGGCATCTGCGACTGCATCACCGCCGCCTCGTGTTCAGCGTGCGATTTCGCATCCCACAGTTCAAAATGGCTGCCCATGCCGATCAACATCACGTCCTTCACCAGACCGGCCGATGCGCGCAGTTCCGGCGCGATCAGCAGGCGCGATGAGGCGTCGATTTCCACATCCACCGCATTGCCGAGGAACACGCGTTTCCAGCCGCTCGCGTCCATCGGCAGGGCCGCGACCCGGTCACGGAACACCTCCCAGGCGGGGCGCGGAAAAATCATCAAAGAGCCGACCGGGTGCTTGGTCACGGTGAGCTGGTTGACGCCCATCGCAGACAGCAGTTCGCGATGGCGCGCCGGCATGGCGAGTCGCCCCTTGTTGTCCAACGTCAAGGCCGACGGACCTTGGAACACGACATTCGCCACAAAACCCCACTAAAGTGCACTTTTCGCCACTGTAGCGGATCGCTCCGAGGGGGTCAATTGAATTGCGCCGAAAAATCAATCAAATCAAAGACTTAGCTTTGGAACCAAATGTAACGATCGGCGCGAAAATCTGTTCAGAAATAACAACTTAGCCCCATGACTGAAAGCTTTGGGTGAGATTAATGAAGGCACGATCGAGCGCAGGTCTTCGATAACTGGGACAATCAAGCCTTCACGGGACGTGAGATTGTTCACGCGCCGTTCGCCATCGCGACTCTTGTATCGAGACCATGTCCATACGCCGAAACCCCACCAGCACGTCCAACGAAGCCGGGCTCAAGTTGCGTCAGACGCAGGCGGAATACACCGCCGCCCGGCCAGTCAGCCAGGCGGGCATCAAGCCGATGATGTCCAGCTCCAAGATGTATGTGTGCCGCCGTTGCCAGGCCAATTTCAAGACCGGCGACGGCAAGCCCGATGCGCGCATTCCGGGCCTGGGCAAGTGCAACAGCTGCCTTGCGGCAGCGCAGCCGACGGTCTGATTCAGGTCCGTCGCGGGCTAAGCGGCAGCGCGAATTCGCGCTGGGCGCCCACGCCGCTCAACCCATCGGGGAAACGCCGATCAACCAAGCGTGCACCCAGCGGAAAAACACGAAGTACAGCACCAGCCCGCCCACGACCGCAATCACATCGTTCGCTGGCCCGGCCGGCGCACCCAGCACGGCCCGCACCGGCCGGCGCTTGAGCGAAATGCGGTCGGCCACGGCCCAGGCGAGAAAGCCACCGAACAACAGCACGTCGGCCAGGTTGCCGTTCGCCAGCAGGTGCGCAGCGGCCACAGCTTGGTGGCCAACAACATCGGGTGTTTGACCGCGGTCTTGATGCGCCCGGGCAGGTACGCCGCGAGCAACAGCACGAACACCGGCAGCAGCATCAGCAGCGCAACGTGGCGCCGTGCCGTCGGCGGCGTGTACAGCACGAGGGGCGCCTGGCGCGCCAGGCTGGAGCCATAAATGATCAAGCCCAGGCCGATGGCGGCCGCCACCGAGTACAGGCCCTTCCACGCCGGTTCGCCGCGCTGTGCGAGTTGCGCGTCGCGCCACGCCGGCGCGACGATAGCCACCGAGTGAATGCCGAGAAACAGGAGCAGGCCGACGATGAGCAGGGTCACGATGCGTTCCGCGAGACGGTGGTCTCGAGTCTAGGGGCAAACGCAGCGCTGTCGCCGCGAAGCACTGTCTGGCCGTGATGCCGGACGAATCGGCCCCGGTCGACCGCGGCCGCACGAGCTACCAGTTCGCTTCCCGCTCCGGCGTGGCGCTGATGCGGTGGATGGCCAGGTCGGCCCCATCGAATTCTTCTTCCTGCGTGAGGCGCAGACCCATCATTGCCTTGAGCGCACCGTAGACGATGAAGCCTGCGAGCAGCGCCCAGGCCACGCCGAGCAAGGTGCCGAGCAACTGGGCGAGGAAGCTCACACCCCCAAGCCCCCCCAGCGCGGTGCTGCCGAAGATGCCCGCCGCAATGCCGCCCCAGGCGCCGCACAGCCCGTGCAGCGGCCAGACGCCGAGCACGTCATCGATTTTCCATTTGTTCTGCGTCCAGGTGAACATCGTGACGAAGATCGCCCCCGCCACGCCCCCCGTGATCAGCGCGCCGATGGGGTGCATCAGGTCGGAACCGGCGCACACCGCCACCAGGCCGGCAAGCGGCCCGTTGTAGACAAAACCCGGATCGTTGCGACCGAGCAGCGTGGCCACCAGCGTGCCACCGACCATCGCCATCAGCGAGTTCACCGCCACCAGGCCGGATATCTTTGCGACGGTCTGTGCGCTCATCACGTTGAAGCCGAACCAGCCCACCGTCAGCACCCAGGCGCCCAGCGCCAGGAACGGAATGCTCGACGGCGGGTGCGCGGAAATCGCGCCGTCCTTGCGGTAACGGTTGCTGCGCGCACCGAGCAGCAGCACCGCCGGCAGCGCGAGCCAGCCGCCCACCGCGTGCACGACGATGGAACCGGCGAAGTCGTGCAGCTCGGCGCCGGTGATGGCCTTCAGCCATGCCTGCACGCCGAACTGGCCGTTCCAGACCACACCCTCGAAGAGCGGATAGACCAGCCCGACGATGATGGCCGTGGCGATGAGTTGCGGCCCGAAGCGCGCGCGTTCGGCAATGCCGCCCGAGATGATCGCCGGTACCGCCGCAGCAAAAGTGAGCAGGAAGAAGAACTTGACCAGTTCATAGCCGTTCTTCGCTGCCAGAGTTTCCGCGCCGCTGAAGAACTGCACGCCATAGGCGACCGAGTAGCCGATGAAGAAGTATGCGATCGTGGAGACACTGAAGTCGACCAGGATCTTCACCAGCGCATTGACCTGGTTCTTCTTGCGCACGGTGCCGAGCTCGAGGAAGGCGAACCCCGAGTGCATGGCAAGCACCATGATGGCGCCGAGCAAGATGAAAAGGGCATCGCTGCCCTGTTGGAGTTGTTCCATCGATCGAGACCTTTGACGCAGCCGCAATGGGCGGGACGGTGAATCGTCGGGCCTCGATGTTCACGTCAACGCACACCCGCGGTGCGGCTCCGATCAAAGAAAACCAGACGCAGCATTGTGTCGCAGTTTGTGCGTCGTCTGAAGGCGAAGCGCGATGCGCCGCCGGTGTCGATTCCGGATCGACCCACCATCGCTGGGCTGCATCCCAGCGGCCGTCGCCGCCGCGAACGCGCCACTCAGCTCAGTTCGATTCCTTGATCAGCCGACCGCTCGCCGATTGAATCGGCCGGGCATTCATCGGGTACAGGCGCGAGAACACGCCGATCTGGTCGGCCGAAATCTGCACCG
>JANNKS010000190.1:0-10311 GCA_031396425.1 Rhizobacter sp.
CTGTTGTACAGGCCGTTGCCGACCTGCTCGGCCAGCAGGCCCAGGTCCTGCTGCTTCACGATGAGGTAGGCGGCGCCGGAGGCGAGCATCGCAAAGCCGATCGGCAGGCGCAGCAGCATGCCGGCGATCAGCACGCCGGCCAAGGCCCAGAGTGCGAGGGTCATTGGCGAGTGGGTGCTTCGGCCCGCAGCGCCTGCCGCACCGCCCAGCCGCTTCGGATCACCAGCGCCACGAGCAGCAGCACGAACGGCAGGAACACGGCCGAGAACGGCACGCCCAGCACCGGCGTGCCTTCGCGCGCCATGAAGCGCACATAGTCCCAGCAGCCCGGCAAGGCCCACAGCGCCAGGCCGCCGAGCAGCAGCTGGCCCATGATGCGCATGGCGCGGCGGGTGCGCGGCCCAGCGGCGTTCCAGGCCAGGTCGAATGCGACGTGCTCGCGCTCGGGCACAACGAAGGCGGCCGCCCACAGGATCACCCACAGGTAGATCACCACGGCGGCTTCGTCGGTCCAGGGCAGCGGCCGGTTGAAGGCGAAACGCGCCGTGATCTGCACCAGGAACACGCCGAACAGCGCAGCAAACAGAATGACGCCCACCACATCGGCGCCGCGTTTCAGCCAGCGCCGCATCTACTTCACCGCGTTGATGCGCTCGAGCAGGCCTTTGGGCCAGGCCTTGGCCATCTCGGACGCGGCATACGCCGACTGCACGCTGCTGCGAAACGCCGCCAGGTCGGGGTTGCTGACCTGCAGGCCTTGCTGCTTGAAGAACTCGACGATCTGCGCCTCTTCCTTCAGGCGGTTGTCATTGTTGTAGACCACCGCCGCCTGCGCCGCCGCCTGGACCTTGGTCTTCTGTGCCGCGGTCAAGGCGCTCCAGGCCTTGTTCGACATCGAGATGAACAGCCCGTCGACCAGGTGGTGCGTCAGCACGAGTTGTTTCGTGACCTCGTAGAACTTGGCCGCGCGCACCGTCGGCAGCGGGTTGTCCTGGCCGTCGATGGTGCCGGTCTTCAGCCCGAGGTAGACCTCGCCGAACGCCAGCGGCGTGGCGGTGGCGCCGAGCGCTTCGCCGAGGAACAACCACTCCTTGCTGCCCGGCATGCGCAGCTTCACGCCCTTCAGGTCGGCGGGGGTGCGCACGTTGCGCAATTCGCGCAGATTGAGCTCGCGCGTGCCCAGGTACAACGTGGCCAGCGGCACCACGTCCATCTTGTCCGACACGAGTTTGAACAGCTCCGCACCGATGGCACCGTTGAAGACTTTCTGCTGGTGTTCGACGTCGCGCAGCACGTAGCCTGCGGTGAAGATCGAGAACTCCGGAATCAGCTTGGCGATATCGAACGCCGAGATCGACGCCAGCTCCAGGTTGCCGCGCGCCATCGCCGCCGGCTCGGTGCCCTGCTTGAACAGCGCCGCGTTCAGGTTGATCTGCACGTCGAACTCGCCCGGCGCGCTGGTGTCCAGCGACTCCTTGAAAACGCTCCACATCCGGGCGTGCCAATCGTCCGGCACGGCCGGGGTGGAAATGCGCAGCAGCGTTTTGCCCTGCGCGAGCGCGGCGCTGTGCGGCACGAGGGCCATGGCCAGGACTGCGGCCAAGACCACGAGCAGTCGACGGGCGAGGGGGCGATGCATGCGCGATCCTTTGCGACGAGTGGAGTTGGCGCGGTACGTTATCGCGCGAGGGCCGCAGTCTAATGCCGGGCCCGGTGCCGGGCAGGTTGCCGTGGGTGTGGCGCGCTGCCCCAACCAATCGGGAGCCGTCGGCCGGCCGCTGGCCGGCGCGCTGTCGCGGCAGGGGCAGGTGGGGCTGGACGAGGCCCGCGGGTTGCTGCAAACTGGCCGGCCACTTGCATCGGCGATGCCCCCGCCTCAACGACGAAGGAGCGAACCATGGCGAACAGCACCCGCAAGCCGGCGATGCGCACCGCGGCATCGACCACCCGCATCGCACACCCCAAGCGCAGCGCGCCGGGGCCCAAGGTTCTGTTGATGGTCGCGACGCGCAAGGGCGCGTGGCTGTTTCACGGCGATGCCCAGCGCAAGACCTGGCGCGCTGACGGGCCGCATTTCCTTGGCCACATCATCAGCCACGTCGTGCTCGACCCGCGTGACGGCCGCACCCTGTTGGCGGCGGCGAAGACCGGCCACCTCGGCCCGACGATCTTCCGTTCAACGAATCGGGGTCGCAGCTGGAAGGAGGCCGCGCGCCCGCCCGCGTTCGCGAAGGCCCCGGACGGCCAGCCTGGGCGCGCCGTCGATCACACCTTCTGGCTCACCCCCGGGCACCCCAGCGAGCCGGACGTCTGGTACGCCGGCACGTCACCACAGGGTCTGTTCCGCTCGGCCGATGGAGGTGTGAACTGGGAGCCGTTTTCAAACATCAACGACGACCCGACCTACCGCGCCTGGATGGGCAGCGTGCAGGACGGCACGCCCGATGGGCCGAAGCTGCACTCGATCATCGTCGACCCGCGCGATGCGGCGCACCTGTACTTCGCGATGTCCGGCGGCGGCGTGCACGAGTCGGTCGATGGCGGGCGAACGTTTTCGACGCTGGTCAAGGGCCTTGAAGTGGTGGAGGGCATGTATGCCACGAACGTCACCTTCCACGACCCGCATTGCGTGCGCCTGTGCACTAGCCAGCCGGACCGCCTGTACCAGCAGAACCACTGCGGCATCTACCGGATCGACCGTCCGAGTGACGAGTGGGTGCGCATCGGCAGGAAGATGCCCAAACGGGTCGGCGACATCGGCTTTCCGATGGTGGTGCACCCACGTGACGCCGACACCGCTTGGGTGTTCCCGATGGACGGCGGCACCGTCTGGCCGCGCACCAGCCCGCAGGGCGAGCCGGCGGTCTACGGCACGCGCAATGGCGGCAAGACCTGGCAGCGGCAGGACGCCGGGCTGCCGGCCGGCCAGGCGTGGTGGACCGTGAAACGCCAGGGCATGTGCGCCGACGCGCACGACCCGCTGGGGCTGTACTTCGGCACCACCAGCGGCGAGCTCTGGATGAGCCGCGATGAAGGCGCCAAGTGGACCTGCATCGCCAGGCACCTGCCCGAGATCTACGCGGTCGAGGCGGCCGAACTGGGCTGATGGCCGTCGACGCCTGCTCAACTGCAGCCGCAACCGCAGGCTCATCGCCATGCGTGTGCTGATCCCGAGCGCCTTGCGCTCGTACACCGCCAAGACCTGGGTCGAGGCGAGCGGTGCCACGATTGCCGAGGTGCTCGCCGATCTGGAGCGGCAATACCCGGGCATTCGCTTCAGGATGATCGACGAGCAGGACCGCATGCGCGCGAACATGCGCTTCTTCGTCGGCGGCGTGGCGAGCTTCGATCTGTCTCAGCCGCTGCGCAGCACCGACGAGTTGCAGATCGTGCAGGCGCTCAGCGGCGGGTGACGCGAGCCGCGCGGCGCTTCGCTGCCGTACCGCGCAAGGTGGCGGCCGCCGCCTCGCGCAGCGCAGCGTCGATCAGTGCATCCGCCATCCAGATCGCGGTGCGCTCGGCGTCGCGGTGCGATGAGCCCCAGATGTCTTTCAGGATAAAGACCAGCTCAAAGCCGTAAACCACCGACAGCGCCTTGTGCAGCCGCTCGTGCACGGCCTTGGGCAGTTGCGCGGCCAGTGGCGCCAGCGCGCGTTCCAGGATGCGCACCCGGTGACCGCGCCGGTACGGTTCTTCGTCGAGCTGGCCGGCGCGTGCGAGCGCCCATTGTTCGAGCGACAACTGCACCGCGGCGCGCATCTGCGGTTCGAACTCCTTGAATCTCGGGAACGTCTGTTCGAACAGCTCGCGCACTCGCGCGCGCCCGTCCGGCGCAGCCGACGCGAAGGCGCGCACCGGGCCGAGCGAGGCGTCCATGACCGCGGCGACCAGCGCGCTGCGGCTCGGAAAATAACGGTACGCGGTGGCGCGCGACACTTTCGAGCGCACCGCCACTTCGGCCACGGTCGGAATGCGGCCGTCCTGCTGGATGAGCAGCATCGCGGTGTCGAGCAGCAGCTTGAAGGTCGACGCTTTCACGCCGCGTTCGGGTGGCGCGGGCGGCCCGCTGAGCTTGTGTTTGAGTCGAGCCATGCGGGTTTTTCCGGGTGGGTTTTCCCAGGGACTGAGGCATGAGGGTTTTGCTTGCAGCGCAGGGGACGCGGCCCGTATGATGCGCCAGTCCCGATTTGAGACACAAGTCTCATGTGTTGGGTTCTGGGGACACCAACCCACCGAACAACGGCCCATCGGGCCCCGGCTCGCGCCGCGGGCGCCGTTTTGGAGAGCATCGAGTCATGCGTCTGGCCAGCTGGAACTGGGGGGGACGTGCGCACGTCGGCACGGTCAGTGCCGACGGCCGCGAACTCACGCCGCTGGCGGTGCCCGATCCGTCGCGCGGCGCGCTGGCGCTGATTGAATCGCTGGCGCGCGGCGAGCCCTTGCCCGCGCCCGCCGGCGCGCGGCTGCCGCTGCAGGCCGTCACGCTCAACGCCCCGCTGCCCAGGCCCTTGCGCGGCCTGTTCTGCGTCGGTCGCAACTACCGCGCGCACGCGGCCGAGCTGGCCACGACGGTGTTTCGCGAGGTGCTGCCCAAGGAAGACGACGGCTGGCCGATCGTGTTCACCAAGGTGGCCGAATGCGTGATCGGCCCGCACGACGTGGTGCGGCTGCCCGGCGCGGCGGTATCGAGCCAGATCGACTACGAATCCGAGCTCGCGGTGGTGATCGGCCGCGCCGGACGCAACATTGCCCGCACGCGCGCGATGGACCATGTGTTCGGTTACACCATCGTCAACGACGTGACGGCGCGCGACGTGCAGGTGCGCCACCTGCAGTGGGACCTGGGCAAGAGCTTCGACACCTTCTGCCCGATGGGGCCGTGGATCGTCAGCGCCGATGAACTCGACGGGCGTGACGTGCGCGTGCGCGGCTGGGTCACGCCGCGCGGCGGGGTGGCCGAGCTGCGCCAGGACGGCCACACGCGCGACATGATTTTCGACATCGCCACGCTGATCGAAACCTGTTCGCGCGGCATCACGCTGCACCCCGGCGATGTGATCGCCACCGGCACGCCCGCCGGCGTGGGCATGGGGTTCAAGCCGCCGAAATGGTTGGGCGCGGGCGACGTGGTGCGCATCGAGATCGACGGCATCGGCGCGATCGAAAACCGCTTCGAATTTGAATAGCATGGCAGTGCATCTCATCGATCGATTGGCTGTCGAAGACGACGGCGACGGCGACGCCGTGGTCTGCCTGCACGGCCTGGGCGGAACCTCGAACACCTGGACGCCGCTGATGGGCGCGCTGGCGCGGCATCGCGTCATCCGCCCCGACCTGCCGGGCAGCGGCCGCACGCGCATCGACGGGCCGCTGTCGATCGCACGCATGGCCGAGGCGGTGCTCTCGGCGTGCGCGCGGCTGAACGTGAAACGCGCGCACTTCCTCGGCCATTCGATGGGCACCATCGTCTGCCAGCACATCGCCGTGGCCGAGCCGAAACTGGTGCGCAGCCTGCTGTTGTTCGGCCCGGTGCATGCGTTGAGCGACCCGGCGCGCAGCGCGATTCGCGGCCGTGCTGCGAAGGCGCGCGACGAGGGCCTGGCGGCGATGCAAGGCATCACGGAAGGCCTGATCGGGGCCGCGCTGTCGGCCGATACGCGCCAGCGCCAGCCGCTCGCGGTGGCGTTCGTGCGCGAGAGCCTGATGCGCCAGGACCCGCAAGCCTATGCGCGCTCATGCGAGGCGCTTGCCGATGCGCAAGGCGCGGCGGTGGAGCGCATCGAGGTCGATGCGCTGCTGGTCACCGGCGACGAAGACGCGATTGCGCCGCCGCAGGCGGTGCGCGCACTCGCCAACCGCATGAAAAGCGCGCGCGTCGTGGTGCTGAACCGCTGCGGCCACTGGACACCCATCGAACGCGCCGAAGACTGCAGCCGCGAGCTGCGCGAGTTTCTCGGCCGGATTCGCTGAAGCAAACCCGACGGAGCACCCCATGGCCGATGTCCTGTTCAGCAACGTGCGCATCTTCGACGGCGGCGGCGAACAGCCCTTCAATGGCGAAGTGCTGGTGCAAGGCAACAAGATTTCGCGTGTTTTCCACAGCGGCCAGGGCGCGCGCGCGCTGCCGGTGGGTGGCACCCAGGTGATCGACGGTGCGGGCGCATTCCTGATGCCGGGCATGGTGGAGGCGCACACACACTTCTCGTGGAACGACCAGCCCAGTCTTGAGGCGATCCAGCGCATGCCGCCCGAAGAGCACATCCTGTGGTGCGCCGAGGTCGCGAAGCGCTACCTCGACATGGGCTGGACCAGTTGCGTCGGTGCCGCGGCCGCCAAGCCGCGCCTGGACGTGGTGATCCGCAACGCCATCAACGACGGCACGATTCAAGGCCCGCGCTATCTGGCGGCGAGCCAGGAGATCACCGTGCCCGGCGGGCTGGGCGACACCACCGCACCGCACCTGCCGCAAAAGGAGTTCGCGTTCGGCGCCGTGGTCAGTGGCGGCGACGAGATGCGTCGCTGTGTGCGCATGTTCGCGAAGTACGGCGTCGACACGATCAAGATCAACCTGTCGGGCGAGTCGATCACGGGCATGCCGTCCGACATGAGCCAGTTCACCGAAGAGGAGATCCGCGTCTGCGTGCAGGAAGCCAAGGCCTGGGGCAAACGGGTCGCGGCGCATGCGCGCTCGACCTGGTCGGTCAAGGAATGCGTGCGCCAGGGAATCGAGGTGATCTACCACGCCAGCTTCTGTGACGAAGAGGCGCTCGACATGCTCGAGGCGCACAAGCTGGAACACTTCGTCGCGCCGGGCCTGGCCTGGCTCATCAACACGGTGCACAACGCCAGCGAATGGGGCCTGACGCCCGACGTGGTGAAGAAGATGGACTACCCGCGCGAACTCGACGCCGCCATTCAGAGCATGCGCGCGCTGCGCAAGCGCGGTGTGCGCATCCTGCCCGGCGGCGACTACGGTTTCGCCTGGACGCCGCACGGCACGAACGCGAAGGACCTGGAGTACTTCGTCAAGCACGTCGGCATGAGCACGATGGAAGCGCTGCTGTCGGCCACCGCCTGGGGCGGGCCGATGATGCGTTTGGGCAAGGTGATCGGCTACGTGCGCGAGGGCTATCTGGCCGACCTGCTGCTGATCGACGGCGACCCGCTCGCCGACATCACGGTGCTGCAGGACAAGGCGCGCATCCTGGCAGTGATGAAAGACGGCGAGTTCCACCGCGCGCCGCCGATGCGCTCGGCGCGCACGACGCGGTGGGCGGCATGAACATGGCCGGATCGCAGTTCGGGGTGGCCCACGTCATCCCGGCGCAAGCCGGGATCCACTGGGTGCCCTCGAGGATGGATCCCGGCGTGCGCCGGGATGACGGCACGCCAAGCGACAGCGTCGACGGCCAGACTTCTGGGGCATCACGATGACCGACACCCTCTTCACCAATGTCCGCATCCTCGACGGCACCGGCCAGAACCCCTTCGCCGGCAGCGTGCTGGTGCAGGGCAATCGCATCCGGCAGGTCGGGCGCAGCACGGCAGCGATTTCGTCCGCCGGCGCGACCGTGATCGACGGTGCGGGCGCCACGCTGATGCCGGGCATGTGCGAGGCGCACACGCATTTCTCGTGGAACGATGCCGCGACCCTGGCCGCCATCCAGGCCATGCCGCTCGAGGAGCATGTGCTGTGGTGCGCCAAGGTCGCCAGGCAGTACTTGCACGCCGGTTTCACTTCGTGCGTCGGTGCGGCGTGCGCCAAACCGCGCCTCGACGTGGTGACGCGCAATGCCATCAACTCGGGGCAGATTCCCGGGCCGCGTTACCTGGCGGCCAGCCAGGAGATCACGGTGCTTGGGGGGCTCGGCGACGAGACGCTGCCGCACCTGCCGTTTCCGGAATTCAGCTTCGGCGTCAACGTCAGCGGTGCGGAAGAAATGCGCAAGGCGGTGCGCATGTTCCTCAAATACGGCGTCGACTCGATCAAGGTGAATTTGTCGGGTGACAACTTCACCCCCGACTCGCCGGCCGAAACCACCTGGATGACCGACGCTGAAGTGGCCGCTGCGATGGAAGAAGTGCGCATGCGCGGCAAACGCGGCATCGCGCACGCGCGCTCGGCGGCGAGCGTGAAGCAGGCGCTGCGCCACGGCATCGACCTGATCTACCACGCCAGCTACACCGACAGCGAAACGCTGGACCTGCTCGAAGCAGCGAAAGACCGCGTCTTCGTGGCGCCGGGCATCGCGATCCTGTACGCGATGCTGAACGAGGCCGAAGCGTACGGCATCACGCGCGCCAAGGCGACCCAGATGGGTTACCAGCGCGAATGGGACACCGCGCTGGAGTCGCTGCGCGCGATGCACAAGCGCGGCGTGCGCGTGCTGCCCGGGGGTGACTACGGCTTCGCGTTCACGCCGCACGGCCAGAACGCGCGCGACCTCGAGTTCTTCGTCAAGTACCTCGGCTTCACCCCGATGGAGGCGATCCGCAGCGCCACCGTGTACGGCGGCCAGATCATGATGCGCGGCGATGAACTGGGCGCCGTCAAGGACGGCTACCTTGCCGACCTGCTGCTGATCGATGGCGACCCGCTCGCCAACCTCGCCATCCTGCGCGACCCGAAACGCATCCTCGCGGTGATGAAAGACGGTGTGTTCGCCAAGCATCCCGACATCGCTTCGCAACGGGCCTGGGGGCGTGCAGCTTGAGCCGGCGAGAAAAAATCTGGCTCTGGCTGCTCGTGGGCGGCCCGATCGCGGTGTTCTCGCTGTGGGCGATGGTGGACAACACGCGCCTGTATTTCGTGACACTGCTCAACTCGCTGACGCTGGCGTCGCTGTATTTCATTGTCGCGAGCGGCTTCACGCTTGTGTTCGGGCTGATGCGCAACGTGTACCTCGCGCATGGCTCGCTCTACCTGCTGGGTGGCTATGTGGCGTTCATCGTCGCCGAGTACACGGGCTGGTGGCTTCTGGCCGTCGCTGCCGGCCTGGCGGTGTCGGCCCTCGCCGGCCTGTTGATCCAGGTCCTGATCCTGCGCCGCATGCAGGGCGAAGACCTGCGCCAGACGCTGGTGACGATCGGGCTGTCGATCGTCATCGCGGACGTCCTGCTCTGGATCTTCACCGGCCAGGTGCACCAGATGGAGGCGCCGGCCTGGTTGCAGGGGCCGATTCGCGGCATCCCGCTGATCAACGCCTACTCGGCGTATCGGCTCAGCCTGCTCGGTTTCGGTATCGCCATCGGCGTGGGCCTGTGGCTGCTGCTGAACCGCACCCGCGTGGGCATGATGATCCGCGCCGGCGTCGACGACCGCGCCATGCTCGCGGCCTCGGGCGTCAACGTGAACCTGGTGTTCGCGATCACGTTCTCGCTGGGCGCCGCACTCGCCGGTTTCGGCGGCGTGATCGGCGCGGTGGAGCTGTCGATGGTGCCGGGCGAAGACATCCGGCTGCTGCTCGCATCGCTGATCGTCGTCATCGTCGGCGGCATGGGCTCGATTGTCGGTGCGGCCATCGGCGCGGCGATCCTCGGTCTGGCGGAAACCTATGGCCTGGCCTACGCGCCGACCTACAGCGTGGTGTTCACTTTCGTCATCCTCATCCTCGTGCTGGCATTCCGGCCGCGCGGCATCATGGGGCAGGCGGGATGAGGCAGTCATCATGAGCAGATCAGCATGAGTGCAGCCCAGTGGCGGCGCGCCATGAACACCGGCGTGTCGGCGACGCGCCAGGCGCGCGCGGCCGTCCGGGCGCAGGCGCCACAAGCGCCGGCACCGGTCGACCCTTACGCCCACAGCGACGCGCCGCGCTGGCTCAAATACCTGTGGCGCACCCTGGCGCCTCGCCATGTCTTCGTGGCGCTGCTCCTGCTCGCGTTTCCCTTCGTCGCCTCGCCGTTCCTGACGTTCCAGGTGGCGACGCAATCGCTGCTGCTCGGAATGATTGCGCTGTCGCTGACGTTTCTGGCCGGCTACGGCGGCATGGTGTCGCTGGCGCAGATGACGGTGGCCGGCATTGCCGGCTACGCCCTGGCCGTGCTGGGAACGAGCAGCAGTGCCGAAATCAGCCTGGCCTGGCCGTGGTGGGTGGCGGTGCCGTTTGCGATTCTGATCGCGGTGCTCTGCGCCACTTTGATCGGCTGGCTCTCGGTGCGCACCGAGGGCATCTACACCATCATGATCACGCTCGCCATCGGCGTCGCGTTCTATTACCTGGTGCTGCAGAATTACAGCATCTTCAACGGCTTTCAGGGGCTGCGCGAACTGAAACCCCCCACCGTGCTGGGCATCGGCTGGCGCGAGCC
>JANNKS010000206.1:0-6246 GCA_031396425.1 Rhizobacter sp.
GTGTTGGTGATCCAGATCGTCACTGGCATCTTCCTGACGATGCACTACAAACCCGACGCTGCGCTTGCGTTTGCGTCGGTCGAGTACATCATGCGCGATGTGCCCTGGGGCTGGTTGATCCGCTACATGCATTCAACTGGAGCCTCGGCGTTCTTCGTCGTCGTCTACCTGCACATGTTCCGCGGCCTCATGTACGGCAGCTACCGCAAGCCGCGCGAGCTGGTCTGGATCTTCGGCTGCGCAATTTTCCTGTGCCTGATGGCCGAGGCGTTCATGGGCTACCTGTTGCCCTGGGGCCAGATGAGCTACTGGGGTGCGCAGGTCATCGTCAATCTATTCGCCGCCGTGCCGCTGATCGGCCCTGACCTGGCGCTGTTGATCCGCGGCGACTACGTCGTCGGTGACGCCACCTTGAATCGTTTCTTTGCGTTCCACGTGATCGCCGTGCCACTCGTCTTGTTGGGCCTGGTGGCGGCGCACATCATTGCCTTGCACGAGGTGGGTTCGAACAATCCCGACGGTGTGGAGATCAAGGCCAAGCTGGGTAGCGACGGGCGGCCGCTCGACGGCATCCCGTTCCACCCGTACTACACGGTGCACGACATCTTCGCCGTCAGCGTGTTTCTGTTTATCTTCAGCGCGATCGTTTTCTTTGCGCCCGAATTCGGCGGTTACTTCCTCGAATACAACAACTTCATTCCCGCAGACCCGCTCAAGACCCCTCTGCACATTGCGCCGGTCTGGTACTTCACGCCGTACTACTCGATGCTGCGAGCCACGACCGACCAGATGATGGCGGTGTTGTCGATCCTCGTTGCGCTCGCCGCTGTGATGGCCGTGTTGAAGGCCGGGTTGACCCGCACCTCGAGCCTTGTCAGCGCCGTTGCGGCGGTCGGGCTGGTGACCTTGTTCGGCGGTTTCAAGTCGCTCTTCACGCTGCTGGGATTGGCGTCACTCGCCCAAGCCCCGCTGCTCGCCGGATTCGAAGCGAAGTTCTGGGGTGTTGTGATCATGGGCGGTGCCGTGATGATCCTGTTCTTCCTGCCATGGCTCGACTACAGCCCGGTGAAGTCGATCCGGTACCGGCCCGACTGGCACAAGTGGATCTACGCGGTGTTCGTTTTCTTCTTCCTCGTGCTGGGCTACCTTGGTGCGCAGCCACCCTCGGACGTCGGCAACTATGTCTCGCAGGTGGGCACCCTGTTCTACTTTGGTTTCTTCCTGTTGATGCCGTGGTGGAGCCGGCTGGGCCAATTCAAGGTGGTGCCCGAGCGCGTGAACTTCACCGCCCATTGATGCGAACGCCGGAGACTCCAACATGAAAAGAATGTTCATCGCACTGCTGGCTTCGTTGGGCTTCGTCGGTTCGGTTGCCGCCAGCGAAGGCGGGCCCGCATGGGACAGGTTCCCCACCGAGCGCATGTCGGACCTGGCGGCGCTGCAAAGCGGCGCGCAGTTGTTCGTCAACTATTGTTTGAATTGCCATGCCGCGTCGAACATGCGGTACAACCGTCTGCGCGACATTGGCCTGAGCGAAGACCAGATCAAGAAGAACCTTTTGTTCGCCACGGAAAAGGTGGGTGACACCATGAAAGTGGCGCTCGATCCCAAGCAGGCAAAGGAATGGTTTGGCGCCGTTCCTCCCGACTTGAGCGTCATCGCGCGGTCCCGAGCAGACATCTCCAAGGGCAGTGGTGCCGACTACCTCTACACCTACATGCGCAGCTACTATCGCGACCCCAACACGGCGACCGGCTGGAACAACCTCGCTTTCCCCAACGTCGGCATGCCGCATGTCCTGTGGGAATTGCAGGGCCAGCGCAATGCGAAATTCGTCGACGAGAAGGACGCTCATGACCCGGCCAAGACCGTGCACCGGTTCAGCGGGTATGAGGTGGTGACAGCCGGCAAGCTTGATGCGTTGGACTACGACCAAACTGTCGCCAACCTGGTCGCCTATCTGCAGTGGATGGGTGAGCCCGCGCAGGGCCAACGCGTGCGGGTTGGCGTGTGGGTCTTGATGTTCCTCGGCCTGTTCACCGTCATCACGTGGCGGCTCAATGCCAGCTACTGGAAAGACGTGAAGTGACCGGCACCCGCATGACTGCCTGAACTGGGCTGCCTTGCGGTACACGGCGTGGCGCGCCGGCCAGAAGCGTCTTTTCCGTTGCCCTCTGAGATCTGATCACAACAAGGAGCCACCACCATGATGGTGCTTTACTCCGGAACGACCTGCCCTTACTCGCACCGTTGCCGTTTCGTCCTGTTCGAAAAGGGCATGGATTTCGAGATTCGTGACGTCGATCTGTTCGCCAAGCCGGAAGACATTGCGTTGATGAACCCCTACAACGAGGTGCCCATCCTGGTTGAACGTGACCTCATCTTGTACGAGTCGCACATCATCAATGAGTACATCGACGAGCGTTTCCCTCACCCGCAGCTCATGCCGGGTGACCCGGTGGCGCGCGCCCGTGTGCGCCTGTTTCTCCTCAACTTCGAGAAAGAGCTGTTCTCGAACGTCAACATTCTCGAAGCGCGTGGCATCAAGCCGACCGACAAGCAGTTGGAGAAGGCGCGTTCGCAGATTCGCGATCGGCTCACGCAGCTCGCGCCCATCTTCCTGAAGAACAAATATATGCTGGGCGACGATTTCTCGATGCTCGACGTGGCGATTGCGCCGCTGCTTTGTCGGCTCGACTACTATGGCATCGACATGTCCAAGAACGCCGTGCCCCTGTTGAAGTACGCCGAACGCATCTTCTCGCGCCCGGCCTACATCGAGGCGCTCACGCCTTCTGAAAAGGTGATGCGCAAATAGCGCGCACCCGCGTCGCCCAACTGTCCCGGCATGAACAGCCCGCCGATTGCTCCGCTCACCGCGGGTTCGTCTACGCGGCCCTACCTGATCCGGGCATTGCACGATTGGTGCATCGACAACGGCTTCACGCCGTATATCGCCGTGCTCGTCGATGGTGAGGTTCGGGTGCCGATGGAGTACGTGAAGAACAATGAAATTGTCCTCAACGTTGGGTTCGAGGCAACCACCGCGTTGAAGATCGGTAACGAGGCTATTGAATTCAAGGCTCGCTTTGGCGGCACGTCGCGCGAAATCGTTGTTCCGGTGGACCACGTGATTGCAATCTATGCCCGCGAAAACGGCCAAGGCATGGCCTTTCCTGCGCCGCCGGGCGGCGACAAACCAGGCAAGGCTCACGCAGCTGATGCTGCCTCCCCGGTGTCGCCGGTGGCCACGTCGATACGTGGGCCTCGTCTTGCTTCCGGTCTGCACGACGCCCCGACAGGCGAAACCGAACCGCCTGAACCCCCTGGCGGGGGAAGGCCATCCCTCAAGCGCGTCAAGTAGCAGAGTTGTAATTCAGAGTAATTGGCATGATCACCCAACCATCACGATGAGCGCCGATCGGTCCACAACGGCGTGACATCGCAGCGCGATGCGCCGGCTTAGCTCAGTTGGTAGAGCACCCGCCTTGTAAGCGGAAGGTCGTCCGTTCGATTCGGACAGCCGGCACCATTCCACGATCGGCCAGGAGACCCGGGTCAATTCTGTTGAACCTTGATCCGTATTGAGCTAGTCTGCAAGCCGCGTTCCTGCAAGATTTGTTCAAGACGGGGCTGCAAATGGCGCAACTTGGCGGCGACCGAAGAATTCGCTGCGAGCAGTGACCAACCGAGTTCATCCAGTGGTCCTGCCTTGAGGAGGGGAACCAGGGCTGCTGGCAGGTGAGGGCGTATGGCTTCAAAGCGGGCAGTTGAGTCCCGCAACATTTTCTGAAGTCTGGCCAGCGGGACGCTGCTTTCCAGCACCGCCCCGATGGCCAGCGCATTCGGGGTCACCGCCGGTGGCTTCGAGTTCACCCGACGGAGTGTACTGATGCAATTGTTGATCACCCACGGAAGCATGGCGAAAACCAGAGTGCTGCGGTTCAACCGCTGGCAGCTCTCGCTCGCGCTGGCGCTGGTCGTGGTCCTGCTCACGCTCTTCTCGGGGATGACCTACCACTTCATTTTCCTCAAGGCCGCCCGCGAAGGCTGGCCGGTGGTGAGCCAGATCATGCGGCTGGTGGTGCGCGACGAATTCGCCCAGCGTGACCGGTTCTTGCGCGAGAACCTGGACGCGATGGCCCAGAAGGTGGGCGAGGTGCAAGCGAAGCTGGTTCGCCTGGAGGTGATGGGCGACCGCGTGTCGGGAATGGTGGGCGTCAAGCCGGAGGAGATTCGTCCGACGACCAAGCCCGTTGCCGCTGGCGCCGCGCAGGGAGGGCCGTTCCTGCCGGCGCGCTCGGTGACGCTCGATCAGCTTCGCGGCATCGTCGATGCACTCGATGTTGAAACCGACCAGCGCACCGATCTGTTCACGATCATCGAATCGCGCTTGCTCGAAAGTCGACTGCAGGCGCTGATGATTCCGAACAGCAAGCCTGTCGATGTTTCGGTGGGTTCGGGTTTCGGCTTCCGCCCCGATCCATTCACCGGTGTGAACGCATTGCATGCGGGGCTGGATTTTCCGGGACCCGTAGGCACGCCTGTGATGGCGGCTGCGGGCGGCGTGGTGTTGATCACCGAGCAGCATCCGCAGTATGGAAATGTCATCGAACTTGACCATGGTCAGGGCCTGGTGACTCGCTACGCACACAACTCGAAGCTGCTGGTCAAGGCTGGCGACATCGTCAAACGCGCACAGAAGATCGCTGAAGTCGGCACCAGTGGCCGCTCCACCGGGCCGCACCTGCATTTCGAAGTGCGGCTCGACGGAGTGCCCCAGGACCCGGCCAAGTTCCTTGCCAGTAGCGGCTCGGGTCCCATCGGCATAGGCACCGGCAAGGCCGGTTCGAAGTTCGGGCGAATCGATCCACCCGCCCGAAAGGAGGCGCGCATCGCGTTGCCCAAGCCAGCCGCGACACGGGAGGCAGCGCCGTCTCGGGTCGATACGGGCGGGTCGGCGCGTGAGCCTGCGAGCGTACCCAGCCCAGAGCCAACTCCAATGCCCAACGTGGCGCCCGCGGCTCAAGCCCCGGCAGCATCGGTATCCGAGCCCTGACCCTGCGCTGGTAAATCCAAGCGGCCGCGGCCGGGTGAGCCTGCGTCTGCGCAGCGGATCTCGTTGCGCCCGGGTGCTAAAATTTTGTGTTTTTGCCGCCGGGCGAACTCGCCGTCTCGGCGCATCAGCCAGCGCACCCGGTGATCGATCGACACGTGGTGCGCACCGAGCATGCACCGGACGATTGAGTGTGGCCAAAGGCCCGCCACGCACGCCCCTCACCCTTCACACCGACACTCAAGCCGCATGTTGCCCAAGCTTCTCACTTCCATTTTCGGCAGCCGCAACGAGCGTCTGCTGAAACAGTACCGCAAGACCGTCGAACAGATCAATGCCCTCGAACCTCAGCTCGAAGGTCTCGACGACGCGACCCTGAAGGCGACTACGCAGCAACTTCGTGATCGTTTCACGAAGGGCGAAACCCTTGACCAATTGCTGCCGCACGCCTACGCAACGGTGCGCGAAGCCAGCAAGCGTTGCCTGAAGATGCGCCATTTCGATGTGCAGTTGAAGGGTGGCCTCGCGTTGCACAACGGCAAGATCGCGGAAATGCGCACTGGCGAGGGCAAGACCCTCATGGCCACGCTGCCGGTGTACCTGAATGCTTTGACAGGGCGCGGCGTGCATGTCGTGACCGTCAACGACTACCTGGCACGGCGCGACGCCGAGTGGATGGGCCGGCTCTACTCCTTCCTTGGCTTGACAGTCGGGGTGAACCTGCCGCAGATGTCGCGCGAAGATAAGCAGGCCGCCTACGCTGCCGATGTGACTTACGGTACCAACAACGAATTCGGCTTCGACTACCTGCGCGACAACATGGTGCAAGACACCGCCGACCGTGTCGCACGCGGCCTGTCCTACGCGATCGTCGACGAAGTGGACTCGATCCTCATCGACGAAGCCCGCACACCGCTGATCATCAGCGGCCAGGCCGAAGACCACACCGAGCTGTACGTGCGCATCAACGCGGTGGTACCACAGCTGAAGAAGCAGATCGGTGAGCTCGACCTGCGCACCGGTGAAGGTGTCATCGAGCCGGGTGACTTCACTGTCGACGAGAAGACGCATCAGGTCTTCCTGACCGAAGATGGCCACGAGAACGCCGAACGTCTGCTCGGTGAAGCCGGGCTGCTGGCCGAGGGTGCGAGCCTTTACGACCCGGCGAACATCACGCTGATGCACCATGT
>JANNKS010000231.1:0-2258 GCA_031396425.1 Rhizobacter sp.
GGCTGCCTACCCGGAAAAGCCGATCCGCATCGTCGTCACGTTTGCCGCCGGTGGCGCGAGCGACATCGTCGCGCGGGCAATTTCCGACTCGCTGGCCAAGGCGATGGGCCAGCCGGTGATCGTCGACAACAAGCCCGGCGCCGGCGGCACGCTCGGCGGCCTGGACGTGGTGCGCTCGCCGGCCGATGGCTACACGCTGATGCTGTCGAACTCCACGCCGCTGTCGATCGGCCCGTTCACGGTGCCCAAGCAGCCGTACGACCCGGCCAAGCAGTTCACGCACATTGCAATGCTCGGCGTTGCGCCGGTGTTGCTGATGGCCAATCCGAAGAGCGGGCCGGCCACGCTGAAGGACCTGCCGAAGGCGGCCGCTGCCCCCGGCTACACCTTTGCCAGTGGCGGGCCGGGCTCGATCGGCCACATCGTCGGCGAGATGGCGAAGTCGGCGATGAAGATCCAGATGACGCACATCCCGTACCGCGGTGGAGCACCGATGACGACCGACCTGATCGCCGGCGTGATTCCGGTGGGTATCGACGTCATCACCGCCTTTGTCCCGATCGTCAAGGCCGGCCAGATCAGGGCGCTGGCGGTGACGACGCGCCAGCGCTCGCCGCTGCTGCCCGACGTGCCGACCACCACCGAGCTGGGGTATCCGACGCTGGTGGCCGAGAACTACTTCGGCGTCTCCGGCCCGGCCGGCCTGCCCAAGGAAGTGAGCGACAAACTGAGCCAGGCGCTCGCCCAGATCGTTGCCGACCCGGCGATCGTGAAGCGTTTCGAAGAACTCGGCATCACGGCGGTGAAGATGAGCCCCGCCGAGTTCGCCGACCTCGTGGCACGCCAGGCCGGCGACTGGGCGCCGCTGATCAAGGCGATGGATCTGAAGTAGTCGCATTCAATGCGTCGCAAAGGGCGGGCTGCCCGACGGCTGGAATGCCGGATCAGGGAGCCCCGTGTCGCGACGATGTTCCAGGACCCCACAGCGCCCCGGTGGTGAGGTCCCTAACGCCAAAGCGGTTCAATCATGGATGCTTATCTGCTGGACTGGGCCAATCTCCTGCTTCGCTGGGCGCATGTGATCACCGCGGTGGCGTGGATCGGTGCGTCGTTCCACTTCGTCTTGCTCGACGACAGCCTGTACAAGCCGACGGACCCTGAACTGCTGGCCAAGGGGGTGGGCGGCGAGGCCTGGGCGGTGCACGGCGGCGGCTTCTACCACTCGAACAAGTACATGGTGGCGCCGAAGAACCTGCCCGACAAGCTGCACTGGTCGTACTGGGAAAGCTACTCGACCTGGTTGACCGGCTTCGCGCTGCTGACCGTGCTGTACTTCTTCAACGCGTCGTCGTTCCTCGTCGACCGCAGCGTCTTCGACTGGTCGCCCGGCGCCGCGGTGGCGGGCGCTCTCGCGTATCTGGTGCTGGGCTGGATCGTCTACGACCTGATCTGCCGCGTGTTCGGCAAGGATGCAAACGGTGACGTCGGCGGCGACGCGAAGGTGGGCGTGCTCATCTTCATCTACACCTGCGCGGCGACCTGGGTTGCCTGCCACTTCTTCTCCGGGCGTGCGGCGTTCCTGCTCACCGGCGCAATGATCGCGACGATCATGAGTGCGAACGTGCTGATGGTCATCATTCCGGGCCAACGCAAGGTGGTCGCGGCGATGCGTGCGGGCGCGCCGGTCGACCCCAACCATGGCCGGCGCGGCAAGCAGCGCAGCGTGCACAACACCTACTTCACGATGCCGGTGGTGGTGTCCATGCTCACGAACCACTACGGCATGGTCTACCAGCACTCCCAGAACTGGCTGGTGCTGGTGTTGCTGATGCTGGCCGGCGCGCTGATTCGGCTGTTCTTCGTGCTGCGCCACAAGGGCCCGAACCGCTGGGAGTTCGTTGCGGCGGCGCTGGCGCTGATCGGCGTCGTGGCCTGGATGGTCGCGCCGAAATTCGAGCCCGCTGCGGCAACGCCCGCGAAGGTGAGCTTTGCGCAGGTGCAGGCGGTGGTCGAACAGCGCTGCGTGATGTGCCACAGCGCCACCGTGATCAACAAGAACGTGCAACTGCACACGCCCGAATTGATCGTCAGGAACGCACAGGCGTTGTTCCAGCAGACGGTGGTGCTCAAGACGATGCCGCTCGCCAACGCCACCCAGATCACCGACGCCGAGCGCGCGCTGCTGAAACGCTGGTTCGAAGCCGGCGCGTCGATTCAGTAGTGCCACGAGCTTGTTTCTTTCCCCATAGCGCTGACAA
>JANNKS010000237.1:0-1553 GCA_031396425.1 Rhizobacter sp.
GCGCCGGGCGAGTTGCCGTTGACGCACCACACGTCAAGCCGCCGATGCTGAGAAGGGTATGAAGAAGAGCCGTGACCTGCCGCCGCGCGTTTTTGCCTCGGGGGCATGGCACTACCTTGTCACTGCTGAGGGCAAGCGTCGGGTCTGGACGAAGCTGAGCAAGATCAAGGACGGACTCCCGGCCGTCTACACTGCCCTGGCCAGCCTCATGGCACGAGACGTTGCGCAGGATCACATTCCCGCCCTGGTCGCCCGATGGGAACTCGAGGTCATGCCGCAGCATGCCGGCAAGACTCAGGCGGACGAACGCCGCATGGGCCGGGTGATTGCAGATTCCTTCGTTGAGTTCGCCGTCGAGAAAGTCGGGCCGCCCCACATCGCCGAATTCTTGCGCCCGCTTCGCGCGAAGCCGCGCACGCACAACGGCTACCGCGCCCATTTGCGCGAACTGATGCGGTACGCCATCGAGCTGGGCCTGCGTGCACCCGGCAGCAACCCGGTGACCGACGTTCCGCCGATGACCCTCAAGGCGCGCACGCGCTACGTCACCGATAGCGAATTGCGCCGCATCAAGGTGGCCGCGAACTACGGTGAGGATGGTCTTCGCACGCGATCGGGTCTGATGTTGTGCGCCCTGATCGACATGGCCTACCTCACCGGTCAACGCATCGGCGACTTGCTGGCGCTGGAGTGGGAACAGGTGAAGGAGGACGGCATCTTGTTCGTTCCGACCAAGACCGAGAAGAGCACCGGCGCGGCGGTGCTGATCGAATGGACGCCCCGGCTGCTGAATGTCATTGAGCGCTTGAAAGTATTGCGCAGAGAGCGTCGCGGCTTCGTGCCGCAGATTTTCACGACACAGACGGGCGCGGCGTACACCTATTGGGGCGCGTCATCGGCCTGGAAGCGTGCCGTCAAACGCGCTGGGGTCGACGGCGTGCACTTCCATGATCTGCGCGCAAAGGCACTGACGGATGTGGATGCCACGCGCGGGATGGGCGCGGCGCGGACCATGGGTGCCCACACGACTGAAACCCAAACGGCCGACTATGTGCGTCACAAGAAGGCCAAAAAAACCGGCGCGACGCGTTGACCGTTAGCAGAATGGCCCGGCGTTAGAAGTGCACAGGTTATCCACAATGGACCATCTTCATAGGTAAAAAGTGGTCGGGGTGGCGGGATTCGAACTCGCGACCTACTGGTCCCAAACCAGTTGCGCTACCAGGCTGCGCTACACCCCGAACGGCGTGATTGTACGCAGCGCCTCGCGGCGTCGGAAGGTTAAGCGCCGGTGCGTCAGGTCCCCGTCGTCGTAGACTCCGACCCCTTGATCTTGCTGACGACGAACAGCAGGCCCAATGCGCCCAGCACCGAGCCGATGAAGCCGGCGTTCTGCCCGGCCTGGTACCAGCCCAGCGCCTGGCCCGCGAAGCCCGCGATGAACGAGCCGGCAATGCCCAGCGCGGCCGTCAGGATCAACCCCAGTTTCTGGTCGCCGGGAAGCAGCGCGCGCGCGATCAAACCCACCACCAGGCCCACCAACGCCATCCAGA
>JANNKS010000567.1:0-20974 GCA_031396425.1 Rhizobacter sp.
CGGTTGTGGCCCAGGTGGATCACCTCGGCGCCCATGCCCTGCAGGATGCGCCGCATGATGTTGATCGCGGCGTCATGGCCGTCGAACAGCGACGCCGCCGTCACGAAGCGCACCTTGTGCTTGGGGCGATAGTTGGCCAGGGCCTTGAATTCAGCGGACAGGTCGGTCAAAGGGGGTCTCCAATGTCGAGCGTCGGCACGCTCATTCGACGCGCAAACCGGCCAGCGCGGGGTCGGCGGGCGGGTAGCGCAACTTCAGGCCCTTCAGCGCTTCCTTGACGACGCGCGCAATCATCAGGTTGCGGTGCGTGTTCGAGTCCGCCGGCACGACGGTCCAGGGCGCCCAGGCGGTGCCGGTGGCGGCGATCGCAGCGGCATAGGCCTGCTGGTAGTCGTCCCACTGTTTCCGCACCTGCAGGTCGCCGGCGGCGAACTTCCAGTGTTTGTTCGGGTCGTCGATGCGATCCTGCAGCCGTTGCCGCTGTTCGTCTTTCGAGATGTGCAGGAAGAACTTCAGCAGCACCGTGCCGGTTTCGCACAGCAGACGCTCGAACTCGTTGATGTGCGCATAGCGCTGCAGCGTCTGCTGCGGCGTGATCCAGCCGTTCACCGCCGGCACCAGCACGTCTTCGTAGTGGGAGCGGTTGAAGATCACCACCTCGCCCGATGCGGGCACCTGCTGGTGGATGCGCCACAGGTAGTCGTGCGCACGCTCCACCTCGGTGGGCGCTTTCCAGCCCACGGTGCGCACGCCCAACGCGCTCATCTTGCCGAACACGCCGCGGATGGTGCCGTCCTTGCCGCTCGTGTCGGTGCCTTGCAGCACCACCAGCAGTTTGAAACGCCGGTCGGCGTAGAAGACGTCCTGCAGCCGGTCGAGCTCGACGGCCAGCGTTTCCAAATCGGCCTTGTCGCGCGCCTTGCTGCCGCTCGAAAAAGGCTTGTCCGAGGGGTCGAACTTCGCCAGCTCGAAACGTTTTCGGGCCGCATTCGCGCTCTCGGCCCCGGCGGACACGGCACGGTGCTGGTAGTCAGCCAAACTGGGTTTGCGTGCAGACAAGCGACCTCCGGAATGCAATTGACGTATACGTCAACTGGCAGTGTAGCGCGTGGGCGCCGCGCCCGAACCAGCAACAACCCCGGGGCGTGCCGGCGCGTCCCGGGCATGGCGAAGAACCCGCACGTTGCACCGAAGCGACCCTGTCTCGGGGCCCAGCGTTCAGGGGACGGCCAGAGCAACCCGCCCGGGTTTGGCGGCACAATCCGACCCGAGGCGCTCTGGCGACCGGCGGGGCGGCACGACCCCGCCCGATGACAAGGGGGAGGCAGTGGTGGCAAGCGAGGCAGTTCCGGTCAAGACGCCCCAAGGGCAGGACGAGCTGAGCACGCGCCAGCGCCGCTTGAGCCAGCGTCATCGCACCTTGCTGTACCTGGTCGACGGGCGCCGCAGCGCCGACGAGGTGCGGCGCATGAGCGCCCAGGCCGGGGTGCCGGATTCGTGTTTCGGCGAACTGCTCGAGCTGGGCATGATCGCGCTGCGTGCCACGGGCCACGCACCCGAGGGGAACGGCGCTGCCGCGGGCTCCGTCCAGCATGTGGCGCTGCCCATCGACAGTGATTGGCGTGACGGCGTCGTGTCCGACTCGGAACTGCCGGCACTGCGCACCGTGCCTCCGTCGAGCAACTTCCGGGATTCGGGCACCGGCAACCCGACGCCACCCTCGTCGTGGTTCATGACCGACCCGCTGGACGACCGCAGCGGTGACGATGCCCTCGAGCGCGCGCGCGAAATCCTGCTGCGAACAGTGCGCGCTGAAGCGCCGGTGGCCGGTTCGCTGACCTCATTGCGCCTGCGTCGCGCGCGCCGGCGCGAGGACCTGCTCGAACTGATCGCCGAGGTCGAGGCGCGCGTCGGCAAACCACCGCGCACCTTGAGCGCCGCGCTCGCGATCCAGCAGGTGCGCACCTTGCTTGCTGGTCCGCGCCAGCTCGCCTGGGCCTCGCGGTGAGCCGGCCTGCGCAAGAATTCATCGGAGCCGCTGCGCCGCTCCCAACGCGAAGGCTGCTCTGCGCAGCGCGAAAGTAAGCGCATGAGTTTCCTCGCCATCGACATTGGCAACACCCGGCTCAAGTGGGCCCTGTACGACCGTGCCAAGCCAGGGGCCGCGCTGCTGGCCCAGGGCGCAGTGTTCCTGGAAACCATCGACAGCCTGGCCGAAACCGATTGGCGGCTGCTGCCCACGCCCAGGAGCATGCTGGGCTGCGTGGTGGCCGGCGACGGCGTCAAGCGGCGCGTCGAAGAGCAACTCGAGTTGTGGGAGATCGAACCGCGCTGGGTGGTGTCGTCGGCAAAGGCTTGCGGCGTCGTGAACGGCTATGACCATCCGGTTCGGCTGGGTGTGGACCGCTGGGTCGCCTTGATCGGCGCGCGCCACCGCATGCTCGCCAGCGGCCCGCCCCGCCCCGTGCTGGTGGTGATGGTGGGCACCGCGGTGACGGTCGACGCGCTCGATGCGAGCGGCCGCTTTCTGGGTGGATTGATCCTGCCCGGTTTTGGCCTGATGCTGCGCGCGCTGGAGATGGGCACGGCCGGGCTGAAGGCGCCCACCGGCGAAGCGGTCGAATTCCCCACCAACACCAGCGACGCGCTGATGAGCGGTGGGGCCGATGCGATCGCCGGCGCGGTGGAACGCATGCACCGCAAGTTGACGCGTCGCACCGGCCAGGCGCCACTGTTGCTGATGTCGGGTGGCGCCGCAGTGAAGCTCGCCCCCATCACCGACCTGGAGCTGGAGATGGTGGACACCCTGATCTTCGAGGGCTTGCTGCAGTTGCAGGCGGCCCACTTGAAGCGCTGAAGTCCCGGCACCCGGGGCTGCCGCGCAACCCGCCCACGGCCTCGGTTGGCGCCGACCCTCGCAGCCGCTGAATCCGCGCCCCTACAGGATGTAGCGCGACAGATCTTCGTTGCGCGCCAGGTCGCTCAGCTTCGCGTTCACCGCCGCCGCATCCAGCGTCACGCTGGTACCGGCCAACTCGGGGGCCTGGAAGCTCACCTCGTCGAGCAGCCGCTCCATCACCGTCGCCAGGCGTCGCGCGCCGATGTTCTCGGTCGCTTCGTTGACGTCGAATGCAATCTGCGCGAGGCGGCGAATCGCCGGCGGCTCGAACACCAGCGTCACGCCTTCGGTGGCGAGCAGCGCCTGGTACTGCTTGACCAGGCTGGCGTGGGTTTGCGTCAGGATGGCCTCGAAATCGTCGACGCTCAGCGACGCAAGCTCGACCCGGATCGGGAAGCGCCCCTGCAATTCGGGAATCAGGTCGCTGGGCTTGCTGAGGTGGAATGCACCCGAGGCGATGAACAGGATGTGGTCGGTCTTGACGGTGCCGTGCTTGGTCGTGACCGTCGTGCCCTCCACCAGCGGCAACAGATCGCGCTGCACGCCCTGGCGCGATACGTCGGCGCCGTGGGTGTCCGAGCGCGACGTGACCTTGTCGATCTCGTCGATGAACACGATGCCGTTCTGCTCGGCATTGAGCAGCGCCGCACTCTTGACATCGTCTTCGTTGACCAGCTTGCCGGCTTCTTCATCCACCAGAAGTCGGTGCGCTTCGTCGATGCGCAGCCGGCGCGTCTTGCGCCGCGCCGAGCCCAGGTTGGCGAACATGCCCTTGAGCTGCTCGGCCATTTCTTCCATGCCGGCCGGACCCATGATTTCGAGCGACGGCTTGGGATCGGCCACCTCGATGTCGATTTCCTTGTCGGCGAGCAGGCCTTCGCGCAGGCGCTTGCGCATCACCTGGCGCGCCGTGTTGTCGACCGCCGGCGTGGCGCTCAGGCCGAAGTCGCCGCTCTGGCGGGGTGGTGGAACAAGAATGTCCAGGATGCGGTCTTCGGCAGCGTCTTCGGCGCGCCCGCGCTGGCGTTGAACCTGCAGTTCGCGTTCCTGCTTGACGGCGCTGTCGACGAGGTCCCGGATGATCGAATCGACGTCCTTGCCGACGTAGCCCACCTCGGTGAACTTGGTCGCCTCGACCTTGATGAACGGCGCATCGACGAGCCGCGCGAGCCGCCGGGCGATCTCGGTCTTGCCCACGCCGGTGGGGCCGATCATCAGGATGTTCTTCGGCGTGATCTCCGCGCGCATGGGCCCCTGCACCTGCTGGCGCCGCCACCGGTTGCGCAATGCGATCGCCACCGCCCGCTTGGCTCCCGCCTGGCCGACGATGTGGCGGTCGAGCTCGGCGACGATCTGTTGCGGCGTCATTGCGCTGGCGGGGCCGCTGGGACCGGACATTGCACTCATTCCAGTGTCTCGATGCTGTGATGCTGGTTGGTGTAGATGCACAGCTCACCGGCGATTTCGAGCGACTTCTTGACCACATCGTGAGCTGACAGTTCGGTGTGTCCCAGCAGCGCGCGTGCTGCCGCCTGGGCGTAGGCGCCGCCCGAGCCGATCGCGATCACGCCGTGCTCGGGTTCGAGCACATCACCATTGCCGGTGATGATCAGCGACGCCTCGCGGTCCGCCACCGCCAGCATCGCTTCTAGGCGGCGCAGCACGCGGTCGGTGCGCCAGTCCTTGGTCAGCTCGATCGCGGCACGCACCAGGTGGCCCTGGTGCTTTTCGAGCTTGGCCTCGAATCGTTCAAAGAGCGTGAAGGCGTCGGCGGTCGCGCCGGCGAAACCGGCCAGCACCTGGTCGCGATAAAGCTTGCGCACCTTGCGCGCGCTCGCCTTGACGATGATGTTGCCCAGCGTCACCTGGCCGTCGCCGCCGAGCGCCACCAGGCGACCGCGCCGCACGCTGAGGATGGTGGTGCCGTGAAAGGTTTCCATGCAGGTCAGGGGGTGCGGCCAGAGTCCGGACCAATGTGCCCGGGCGCTCATCGGCGCGCGGTGCGTCAGATCGTGCGGACTTTGACTTTGGCGTGTTCGTTGATGCCCATCGCGCCGAAAAACAGCGCCACCAGACGGTGTGCGTCCATGAAACTCACGCTGCGGCTCTCGGTGCGCCGCGTCAGCACCCAGTTGAGCAAATCGCCGGCGGCGATGAAGTCGACCCGGATCAGGTTGGCGCACGAGACGTTCACCATCGCGGCACCGCGGATCTCTTCGTCCATCTTCTTCAGTGTCGCGGCAATGTCGCCCACCAGTTGACCGGACAACTCGACGGTGGTGACCTGCACCGACACCGGATCGTCCATGGTCCGCGACTCGACGAAACTCGTCGACACCTCGCCCACCATCGACATCGACGGCTGCGCCGCGGTCAGCTTCGAGCCGCTGATCGTCGCCACGCAGACGGCGCGCTCCCAGGACGGCGGAGAGACTTCGTAGGTGACGCAATAGTCGATCGCTGTTTCGTCGAACTGGTCAGGCCGGTTCGTCATGCGCAGTGCGTCCAGGCGCAAACGCCAGAACGCCGGGTCGGCGTCGCGCACCCCGGTGGGCGAGCCTTCCTGCAACACCGTGAAAAGGCGTTCGCCGCTGAGCCAATGCATTTCGAGCTTCTGCGTGATCCACTTGCGGAACAGCTCGCTCAGGCGCGCGCAGGCTTCGGCGTCGATGTTCTGCAGGCCACCCCAGTCGAACACCCAGGGCAGCGGCATCTGCAAGGTCTGTGACGACAGTTTGGCCACCACGTCGGCGTCCACCGTGGGTGGGCAAATCCAGCCGATCTGGCCGGCGATACGCTGGCTGTTCAGCGGCGCATCGACGGTGGCATCGGCAACCTGCTTGGGCATCGAAAACCATTGCGGCGACGACCAGCCGAATGCCTGCGCATAGTCCAGCGCGAGGCTCTCGAACTTGTGTTGCTGGCCGGTGGCGCGGTACAGATCGAACAGCACCAGCCAGGTCTCGGCGTGTTGGGCACGTGCGCCGTCCGGGCCGATCAGGACCGACAAGGCCTGTTCGCACTGCTCGAAATCGGCATTCGCAAAGGCGATCACGGCCTCGTCGAGCTCGGGGTCGTGCGCCACATCGCTCGGCTCCACGGCGAACGGCTTGCCCATCGCCGCCGGCGACACCTCGAAGTTCAATGGCGTCGCTGCCGGGCTGAGGGGAGGCTTCGTCGGCGCAGCTGACGCCTTGAGGGTGGGTGCCACGGGCGCGCTCGACCTGGCCGCGGGCTTCGCAGCAGCTGGAGCCGGCGCTGCCGCCGCTTCGTTCGGGCGGCTCCCCGACGGCCCGGGCCGCGTCGGAGCGTTCTGGAATTCGACGCTGCGCCGCGTCGACCCGCCGTAACCGTCGCCGACCATCTGCTGCTCGATCTGGTCGATCTTGGCCTTCACGCCGTTGTCGCCGCGCGCATTGTCAGACGGACGGACTTCGGAATCGTCGTTGCGCGAGTTGCCGCCCAGCGCAGCAAGCTGTTCGCCGGTCAGACCGTCGCGACGCACCTGGCGCAGCATGTCGAGCTCGCGTTTGCGCACAAAATCGTTGCGCCGCTTGCGCTCGATCATCGACTTCAGTTCCGACTTGGCCGTTTCCGTCTCGCGGGCAACGTCATGACGCGACGTGATCTCGGCCCACTCCGTGGCTGGGTTCGCCACGAACTTGACCATCTTTCGAAAGAAGCTTGGTGAGTCTTTTGGTTCGGCCATGAAAGGATCCGTGTTCGGCTCGTGCGCGCGCGTCAGCCTGCGCGTGCCGAACAACGCACGCCGGCCCTACAAGGAAACATCGGGCGGCGCCCCGTTCCTGTGGCCTCAGGGGCCATGATCAGGCCCTTTCGTGGCCCTTGGCGCGGACCACGGCTGCAGCCGGCCTGGAAGCCATCAGTCACCGAACATTTTCTGCTTGAGTTCACGGCGTTGCTGAGCCTCCAGCGACAGTGTAGCGGTCGGTCGTGCGATCAAGCGCCCCAGGCCAATGGGTTCGCCTGTTTCGTCACAAAAACCGTAGTCGCCTGCCTCGATTCGTCCGAGCGATTGGGTGATTTTCTTCAACAACTTGCGCTCCCGGTCCCGGGTGCGCAATTCCAGCGCATGTTCTTCCTCGATGGTGGCGCGGTCGGCGGGGTCGGGCACGATCGACGTGTCTTCGCGCAGGTGTTCGGTCGTTTCGCCGGCATTGCTCAGCAGGCTGTCTTTTAACGACTGCAGCGTGTGACGGAAGTAGTCGAGCTGTTTGTCGTTCATGTACTCCGATTCGGGCATCGCCAGGATCTCGGCGTCCGACAGGTCGCGGCCCGCTTTGGTTTTCCAGGCATTCGCCAGTTTCGGGTCCGAAATCTGGACCCGGCGCGGGGCATCCACTTCGACCTGAGCCATCTGGCGCGTGGGCGGGCGCGGCGGTGCGAACCGGTCGGCAAACCGCGAAGTGGGCGGCGGCAGCGGCGCCTGCGCAGGCGTGGCCGCTGCGCGTGCTGATGCGCGGCTCGACAAGGGCCGCTTGGGCGGCGGGGCCGCCACAGCAGGAGTTGGGGCAGGGGCCGGCGCTTTGCTCATGTCGGGTTTGCCGGAGGCTGCCTTTGACGGAATGGGTTTCGATTCGGACGGGTGGACCGGGGCGGCTTTTGCAGTCGGGGCGGTTCTTTGCGGAGCGGCAGACTTGACGGGCTTCACAGCCTTTGGCGCCGCCGCTTTCGCCGAACCGGCGGCCTTTGCCGAACCGCCCGCCTTCGCGCCGGCTTTTGCGCCCGACTTGCCTGGGATCGGTTTGGTTGGCGCCGGCTTGGATGCAACCAGCGCCGGCTTCTTGGCCGGCGCAGACTTTTTCACAGCGGGTGCCGGCTTCTTCGGAGCTGGGGCCGCTTTCTTTGCAGCGGGCGCTGACTTCTTCGCTGAGGCAACAGGCTTCTTGGCCGCAGGCTTTTTGGCGGCTGTCTTGGGGGCCGGTGTTTTGCTCAAGTGAGTCTCCTTGGAGCGACGGGTTGGCCCTCATCGCGAGGGCCCTTCGCCGAGGCGGCTGGGTTTCGGCCGGGGCGGATTGTAGTCACGTTGTCGGGCCGCTCAGGCGGTAATAAGGCCGCTTCGGGCCATCGGCTGTGGCGCGGTCAAACGAGACACTGTTCGAGCCCTTGAAGAAAGATGTCGCGCGGCAGGTCCAGACCGATGAACACCATCTTGCTGGTCTTTTTCTCGCCGGCGTTCCATTTCGGCCCCAGGTCGCTGCCCATCAACTGGTGCACGCCCTGGAAGATCACCTTGCGGTCGCTGCCCGTCATGTTCAGCACCCCCTTGTAGCGCAGCATCTTGGGGCCGTAGACCTGCACGATCGCGCCCAGGAAGTCTTCCAGCTTGGCGGGGTTGAAGGCCTTGTCGGAGCGAAACACGAACGACTTCACGTCGTCGTCGTGCACATGGTGATGTGGATGGTCGCAGTGTTCGCCATGTTCATGATCGTGGTCATGGTCGTGATGTTCATGGTCGTGCGGGTCGGCATTGAGGAATTCGGGGTCAATGTCGAGCTTGGCGTTCAGGTTGAAGCCGCGCAGGTCGAACACTTCCGTCAGCGGCACCTCGCCGAAGTTGACGCGCCGCTGCGGCGCTCGCGGGTTCATGTGCTTGACGCGGTGTGCCAGTGCGTCAACCGACGCGCTGTCCACCAGGTCGGCCTTGCTGATGAAGATCTGGTCGGCAAAGCCGACCTGGCGGCGCGCTTCCTGCCGGGTGTCGAGCTGGCCGTCGCCATGTTTGGCGTCGACCAGCGTCAGAATCGAATCGAGCAGATAGCTCTCGGCGATTTCGTCGTCCATGAAGAACGTCTGCGCCACCGGGCCCGGGTCGGCCAGACCGGTGGTTTCGATCACGACGCGGTCAAAATCAAGCTCGCCCTTGCGGCGCTTTTCGGCCAGGTCGGACAGCGTCGTGCGCAGGTCTTCGCGAATGGAGCAGCAAACGCAGCCGTTGTTGAGCTGGATGATCTGCTCCTTGCTGTCCTGGACCAGGATTTCGTTGTCGATGTTTTCGTCACCGAATTCGTTCTCGATGACCGCGATCTTCTGTCCATGCGCCTCACTCAGCACGCGCTTGAGCAGCGTGGTCTTGCCCGAACCGAGAAAGCCGGTCAGGATGGTGGCGGGAATGAGGCCGGTGGTCATGGCAGATCCAGTCAAGTGGGAGATGGGCCGAGCGGCAGGGCCGCGGCACGACAGCGCGGTTCGGGGGCGCGCCAATTCGAAAAGAGCACGGGTCCAAGCCGGGATGGCATACCACCCGTCCCGAGATGGGGGTCGGTGACTGTGTTTCAAGCGCGCCCCGGTGTCAAGGTGCATCACTCTTGGCGCATCGGGTAAGCTCTGCGTCTGCCCACTTCCCCATCGCAAGGCGCGATGTCCGACCCCCAACCCAGTCGTACCCACCGGGAAAAGCCTGCACAGGCTCCCGCCGAGCGGCGCAGCCTGTTCCAGAAGTTGGTGGAAATGGTTTCGCCGGGTCCCGACTCGCGCGACGAGCTGATCGAGACGCTTGCCGACGCCGAAAACCGCGAACTGATCGCGCCCGAATCGCGCATGATGCTTGAGGGCGTGATCCGCATGGCGGACATGACGGCCGGCGACGTGATGGTGGCCGCACCCCACATGGACCAGCTCGACATCGACGCGCACTATGACGACCTGCTGCACGGCGTCATCACCACCGGCCATTCGCGTTTCCCGGTGTTCGAGGGCCGGCGCCAAAACGTGATCGGCATTCTGCTGGCGAAGGACCTTTTGAAGCTGCAGCGCGCGCCCGATCTGAACCTGCGCACTCTGCTTCGCCCGGCCGTTTTCGTGCCCGAGTCCAAGGGCCTGAACGAGTTGTTGCGGGATTTCCGCGCGAATCGAAACCACCTCGCGATCGTCATCGACGAGTTCGGCAACACCGCCGGGCTGATCACGATTGAAGACGTGCTGGAAGAAATCGTCGGCGAGATCGAGGACGAATTCGACGACAAGGACGGCGAGTCCGGCATCTACACCCTCGCCGACGGCGGCCAGCGCGTCGCCGGCGACACTTCGATCGACGCCGTCAACCAGGCCTTCGGCGTGTCCCTGTCGACCGACGACTTCGAAACCATCGGCGGCCTGGTGGCGCATGAACTCGGCCATGTGCCGCGCCGCGGCGAAACCACCCGGGTGGGCGCGCTGCGGTTTCACGTCATGCTGACGCGTGGCGGCGCTGTGCGCTGGTTCAAGGTGACACGCGCGCCAGAACCCGCGGCCGAGGCCCCGGCGGCTTGACCGGCTCGGCACCTCTCGGCGCGGCCTCCCCCAGCACGGCGCAGGCACGTGTCTGGCCGGCCGGGCTGGAAGCCGGCGCCTGCGGGGTGCTCGGCGCGCTGCACAGCGTTCCTTTCGTGATCACCCAAGCCTGGGCGCTGCAACTGGTCGTGGTCGCCGTGCTGGTCTGGCGGCTGGCCCGTGCCACGCCCGCCCGCGCGGCGTTGATCGGCCTGACGTTCGGCACGGCCTGGCTCGCCTGCGGCATCTGGTGGTTGTTCATCAGCATGCACCGCTATGGCGGCCTGCCGGCTTGGATGGCGGCACTGGCGGTCGGGCTGCTCAGCGCCGGCATGGCGCTGCTGCTCGCCGTCGCGCTGGCAGCCTTCGCAAAATGGCGCAGCGCGCGGGTCGGCGGCGATGCGCTGCGCTTCGGCGCGCTGTGGATGCTCGCCGAACTGACGCGCGGTTGGTTGTTCACCGGTTTCCCGTGGGTGGCGAGTGGCTATGCGTTTGTCGATTCGCCGTTCGCTGCGCTGGCGCCGTGGATCGGCGTGTATGGCATCGGCTTTGTGGCGGCCGCACTGTCCGCTGCGGTGGGTTTGACTGCAGGCGGCTGGCGCGCGCGCGGCGTTCCGCTGCTGGTCGGCGCGGCCGTGATTGCCGCAATGGCATTCCTGCCGACCGCCCAGTTCACACGGCCCAGCGCCAGCCTGAGTGTTGCCTTGTTGCAGGGCAACGTGGCACAGAACGAGAAGTTCTCGATCGAGCACCTGCCGCAGGCGTTGGACTGGACGCGCGAGCGCCTGCTGGAGGCGCGCGCCGACCTGGTGCTCGGCCCGGAAACCGTGATCCCCTTGCTGCCGGCCCAGCTTGACCCGCGCTACTGGGAACCCGTGCTCGAACACTTCCGCGCGCCCGGCCGCGCCGCGCTGATCGGCCTGCCGCTGGGCGACGAACAGATCGGCTACACCAACTCGGTGGCGGGCATCGCGGCGCACACCACCGCCCTGCCCGACGGCTTCTACCGCTACGACAAACACCACCTGGTGCCGTTCGGCGAAGTCATCCCGTTCGGCTTCAAGTGGTTCGTCGCGATGATGAACATTCCCCTCGGTGACTTCAATCGCGGCATGCTCGTGGCGCCGTCGTTCGAGGTCAAGGGTGAGCGCATCGCCCCGAACATCTGCTACGAAGACCTGTTCGGCGAAGAACTCGCAGCGCGTTTCACCGATGCGAGCAGCGCACCGACCATCCTGGCCAACATCAGCAACATCGGCTGGTTCGGCGAAACGATCGCGGTCGAGCAGCACCTGAACATCTCGCGCATGCGCACCTTGGAATTGCAGCGGCCGATGCTGCGCGCCACCAACACCGGGGCGACGGTGGTCATCGACCACCAGGGCAACGTCACTCACACGCTGGCGCCGCACACGCAGGGCGTGTTGTCGGGCACCGTGCAGGGGCGCACCGGCAGCACGCCGTTTGCGCGCTGGGCGGGATGGGCTGGCCTGACGCCGTTGTTCGTGGTGGCTATTGCATTGAGTGTGCTGGTGGGGCGGCGACCGCAACGGCGCGTGCCCGGGGCGTGAGCATGCGGGTGGGGAAACCCGCGTCGCAGTCGCGCCCACCTGTGCGCCGGCGTGACCCGGGCGCCCGGCGTGTGAATGCGCTCGCGCGCGACCGATCCCGACGCTGTGCCCACCCTGCAGCCCCAGGTCGGCGCTGTCCGGTGCCGCACCGCTGTCGTCGATCCCCGCGCCACCTTCAGTGACCGGGTCGAGCATCCCTGCGCCTCCAAACAACCGCGAGCGTCAGGCCCGACACGATGTGCCAGATGCCCCACAGGCTCGCGAGGATGACCATGCCCAGGTCGGCGTTGAACTGCACCGCAATGATGCCCAGCGCCAGCCCGGAATTCTGCATGCCGCCTTCGATCATGATGGCGCGCCGGTCGGCCTCGGCAACCCGAAACGCCAGCGCGCACAGCCAGCCGAGCAACAACCCAGCAGCGTTGTGCAGGATCACGATGATCAGTTGCGGCACGATCTGCGCGTTGAGCAGATGGCGCTCGCGCACCAGGCCGAGCGCGATGAACGCCAGCAGCGCGAGCAGGCTGAAGTTGCCCAGCGGCTTGCGGATCTTTGCGGTCAGCGCCGGGAAACGGTAAGCGACCGACAAACCGAGCGCCATCGGCAGCGCCAGCAGCGCGAGCAGGCTCCACCAGATGCCCGACGGGTCGATGTCCAGCTGCCGCAGCCAACCCGCGGTCGCAGGATTGGTGGCGACCATCCAGGTGAAGTTGAACGGCGTGAGCACCAGCGCCATCACACTGGCCACCGCCGAGATGCTGACCGACAGTGCCGTGTTGCCGCGGCCGAAATGGGTGATCACGTTCGAAAGCGACCCGCCCGGACAGGCCGCCACCAGGATCATCGCGGCTTCGATGTTCGGCGGCAGGTCGAGCGCCAATGTGGCCATCCACGTCCCCACCGGCAGCAACACGAACTGCGGGATCAGCCCGCACACCACCGCCCGTGGGCTTTGCGCCACGCGGGCGAAATCGGCCAGGCGCAATTCCAGCGCCACCGAAAACACCATGGTCGCCAACACGGCGCTCAGAACCAGTTGCTGCGCGGTCATCCCTCAAGCCTAGCGAGGAATATGCCCTCTAGAATCAAGGGTTTACGCCCTGGTTCCGCTGCACCGCACGCCCATGTTATCTTTCCAGCAGATCATCCTCAAGCTGCAGTCGTACTGGGCTGAGCGGGGCTGCGCGCTGCTGCAACCCTATGACATGGAGGTCGGCGCCGGCACCAGCCACACCGCCACCTTCCTGCGCTCGCTCGGCCCCGAGCCGTGGCGCGCGGCGTATGTGCAGCCCAGCCGCAGGCCGAAGGACGGGCGCTATGGCAACAACCCGAACCGGCTGCAGCACTATTACCAGTACCAGGTGGTGTTGAAACCCGCACCGGCCGACATCCTGGAGCTCTACCTCGGCTCGCTCGAAGCGCTTGGTTTCGACCTGCGCAGCAACGACATCCGCTTCGTCGAAGACGATTGGGAAAACCCCACGCTGGGCTGCTGGGGCCTGGGTTGGGAGGTCTGGCTGAACGGCATGGAAGTGACGCAGTTCACCTATTTCCAGCAGGTCGGTGGCATCGACTGCAAGCCCATCACCGGCGAGATCACCTACGGCCTGGAGCGGCTGGCGATGTACCTGCAGGGCGTCGACAACGTCTTTGACCTGAGCTGGACCGAGGGTCTCAGCTACCGCGACGTCTACCACCAGAACGAAGTGGAGCAGAGCACCTACAACTTCGAGCACAGCGACGTCGAGTTCCTGCTCGGCGCCTTCGCCAGCCACGAGAAGCAGGCCAAGCACCTGATGGAATTGCAGCTCGCGCTGCCGGCCTACGAACAGTTGCTGAAGGCGGCGCACAGCTTCAACCTGCTCGATGCGCGCGGCGCGATCAGCGTCACCGAACGCGCTGCCTACATCGGCCGCATCCGCAACATCTCGCGCAGCGTCGCGCAGAGTTATGTCGAGAGCCGGGCGCGGCTCGGTTTTCCGATGGCACCGCGGGCCTGGGCCGAAGAGTCGCTGGCCAGGCGAGCCGCCGCTGGTGACGCGAAGGCCGCCGCATGACCACGCGCAGCCTGCTGGTGGAGTTGCTGGTCGAGGAGCTGCCGCCGAAGGCGCTCAAGACGTTGGGCGAATCCTTCGCGAACCATCTCGCCGAAGGGCTGCGCAGCCAGGGTCTGGCCAGCGACCATTCGGTCGTGACGCCATTCACCACGCCGCGCCGGCTCGCGGTGCACATCAGCGCTGTGCAGGCGTTCGCTGCGGACAGCGAACAGTCGCAGAAACTGATGCCGGTGAGCGTCGGCCTGAACGCCGCCGGCCAGGCCACGCCGGCGCTGCTGAAGAAACTCGCCAGCCTGGGGCTGGACGCCGCTGTGCTGCCCGACCTGCAGCGGCGCCCCGACGGCAAAGCCGACGCGCTGTTCCTCAACAGCACCGTGACAGGCGCCACGCTCGCCGAGGGCCTGCAAACGGCACTCGACGCGACGCTGCAGCAGCTGCCCATACCAAAGCTGATGCAGTACCAGCTCGCCGACGGCTGGAGCAGCGTCAACTTCGTGCGCCCGGCACACGGCCTGGTGGCGCTGCACGGCGCCGACATCGTGCCTTGCAGCGTGCTTGGCCTGACCTCGGGCCGGCAGACGCTGGGCCACCGGTTCGAAGCGCGCATGAACCCGGTGATGCTGGGCGACGCCGACCACTACGCGCGCCAGTTGGAAGACCAGGGCAGCGTGATCGCCAGCTTTGCGGCGCGCCGCGGCATGATCGGCCGCCAGTTGCATGGCGCTGCCGCAAAGGTTGACCTGACCCCGCTGGACGACGCGGCGCTGCTCGACGAAGTCACCGCGCTGGTCGAGCGGCCGAACGTGCTGCTCTGCGAATTCGAGCCCGACTTCCTCGCCGTGCCGCAGGAATGTCTGATCCTGACGATGAAGGCGAACCAGAAGTACTTTCCGCTGCTCGACGCGAGCGGGCGCCTGACGAACCGCTTTCTGGTGGTCAGCAACATCACACCCGAAGACCCGAGCCGCGTGATCGAGGGCAACGAACGCGTGGTTCGGCCACGCCTGGCCGACGCGCGCTTCTTCTTCGACCAGGACCGCAAACGCAGCCTCGAGTCGCGCGTGCCGGGCCTGGACAAGGTGGTCTACCACAACAAGCTGGGCAGCCTGGGGGAGCGCGTGCGGCGGGTGCGCGCGATCGCCAGCGCGATCGGCCGGCAGCTTGGCGGCGAGGCACTGGCGCAACACGCCGACCGCACCGCGATGCTCGCCAAGGCCGACCTGCTCACCGACATGGTGGGCGAATTCCCCGAACTGCAAGGCGTGATGGGCGGCTACTACGCCAAGCATGACGGCCTGAGCGACGAGGTCGCGTTCGCGATCGAAGACCACTACAAGCCACGCTTTGCGGGAGACACGCTGCCGCGCAACTCGACCGGCCTGGTGGTGGCGCTGGCCGACAAGCTGGAGACGCTGGCGGGCCTGTTCGGCATCGGCCAGTTGCCCAGCGGCGACAAAGACCCGTTTGCGCTGCGCCGCCAAGCGCTCGGAGTGATTCGAATGCTGGGCGAACGTCTTCCCAAGTTGACGCTCGATCGCATGCTCGACATCGCCATATCCGAACCAAGCTGGCCGGGCGCATTCAGACGCCTCGTGCGGAATTCCGAAGGCAACGAAGCACCTTTGCGCGACGCTCTGCTCGCGTTCTTCCGCGACCGCTTGGCTGTGACCTTGCGGGAGCAGGACTACTCCGCCGCGGAAGTGGAAGCGGTGCTTGCTGGAAACCGCTTCTGGGAAATTGGCGCTGTCGCGCCACGTCTGGCAGCGGTGCGCCAGTTCGCAGCGCTGTCTGAAGCCGAATCCCTTGCGGGCGCCAACAAGCGGATTGCCAACATCCTCAAGAAGTCGGACGCCCCGGACAGCCAGGCAGTCGACGCCACCCTGCTCATCGAACCTGCCGAAGCCGCGCTGCATCAGGCCCTGCTGGACGTGACGCCCAAATCGCAAGTCGCATTCGCGGCCGGCGATTACGCCGCATCACTGCAGCTGCTCGCCGCCCTGAGGACCCCGGTCGATGCATTCTTCGAGGGCGTGATGGTCAATGCCGAACAGCCCCGCCTGCGCGCCAATCGCCTCGCCCTGCTGGCGCAGTTGCACCAGGCCATGAACCAGGTGGCTGACCTGTCAAAACTGGCGAGCTGAGACCGCGTGAACGCCGTGAAACTCATCATTCTCGACCGCGACGGCACCGTCAACGAAGACCGCGACGACTATGTGAAGTCGCCTGACGAATGGGTGCCCATTCCCGGCTCGCTCGAAGCGGTGGCGCGATTGAACCATGCGGGCTGGCACACCGTGATCGCCACCAACCAGTCGGGCCTCGGCCGCGGCCTGTTCGACATGGCCGCATTGAACGCCATGCACCTCAAGATGAACCAGCAGCTCGCCGGTCTGGGCGGGCGCATTGACGCGGTGTTCTTCTGCCCGCACGCACCCGACGAGGGCTGCAGTTGCCGCAAACCCGCGCCCGGGCTGATCGAGCTGATTGGCGAACGTTATGGCGTGCATCTCGAAGAGGTCCCGGTGGTGGGCGATTCGCTGCGCGACCTGCAGGCCGGCCAGGCGCTGGGCTGCCCGCTGCACCTGGTGCGCACCGGAAAGAGCGCGCACTTGAACGCGATGCAGATCGTGCAGATGCGCGAACTCGTGCCCAACATGCAGGTGCATGCCGACCTGGCCGCGTTTGCCGAGTCGCTGATTCGCCAGGACCGCATCGAACACGGCGCCACCGGCGAGAACGACACGCTCTATGGTCAGACCCTGCTCGGGGGCAACCTTTGATGTTGTCGCTGTGGCACGGCCTGCGCTCGTTCCTGTTCGTCGTGTTCATGGCCGTCACGGTGGTGCCCTGGGCGCTGGCGGTGCTGGTGTTGTCGGTGTTCGTCCGCGGCAGCCCGGTGTACTGGCTTTGCGTGGCCTGGCTGCGCACCGCCATCTGGGGCGCGAAGGTGATCTGTGGCGTGCACGCGCGTCTGCACGGCATGCAGCGCCTGCCCGACGGCCCGCTGGTGCTGCTGCCCAAACACCAGTCGACCTGGGAGACCTTCGCCTTCCCCGGCCTGATGCCGCGTCCGCTGGCCTACGTGTTCAAACGCGAGCTGCTCTATCTGCCATTTTTCGGCTGGGCGATGGCGCGCATGGACATGATCCACATCGACCGCAGCAAACGCAGCGAAGCCTGGGCCAAGGTCGCCGATCAGGGGCGGCGCCTGCTCTCCAGCGGCCACTGGGTGATCATGTTCCCGGAAGGAACGCGCACGCCGCGCGGCAACCAGGGCGTCTACAAGAGCGGCGGCACGCGGCTCGCCGTGACCACTGGCGCACCGGTGCTGCCGATCGCGGTGACTTCGGCGCGCTGTTGGCCGCGCAAGACATTCATCCTGCGCCCCGGTGTGATCGATGTGTCGATCGGCACGCCGATCTCCAGCATGGGCCGCGAACCCGACGAGCTGATGCGCGAGGTGGAAACCTGGATCGAGGCCGAAATGCGGCGCCTCGATCCCCACGCCTACGGCGCGCCCGCCAACGCCTGACCGGCTTGCCGACGATGCGCCCCGCCAGCCCCCCCGACACCCGCCAGCTGTCGCTGTTCGACGAAGGGCCGCCGGGTCGCGAGATCGGGCCGCCCGGCAACCCATCGCCCCCCGCACCTCGCGTCGAGACACCCTCCGACACCGCCGCTGCGCCGGCGCCGGCACCCGGCCCGGGCCGGCTCGAACCCGCCGTGTTCCGCCACCCGCATGCGGACCGCGAGATTCGCCTCAACCAGCACCTCGTCAGCTACGCGCTCAAGCGCGCGCGGCGCGGCAGCATCGGCTTCATCGTCGGCATGGAAGGACTGAGCGTGAACGCGCCGCGCTGGGTGGGCATCGGCGACATTGAAACCGCGTTGAAGGAAAAGGCCAACTGGATACTGCGCAAGCTGCACGAACAGCACGACCGGGCGCGCCGTCTGCAGGCCGCCAAGGTCGATTGGCACGACGGCACGCTGATCCCGTTCCTCGGCGACAACGTGATCATCGTGCTCGACCATCGCACCACCGGCGCGGTGCTCAACACGGGCGTCGATGCGGTGCAAGGCCAGATCGCCGGCGTGGCGCGGCTGACACTTCACGTCGGTCTGCCGCAAAGCGCCGAACCCGAGCAGATTCGCGACGCAGTGCAGTCCTGGCTGCAGCGCCAGGCGCGCCGCATCTTCGAAGAACGGTGCCGCCATTTCGCGCAGCAGCTCGGCGTGCGCTACACGCGCCTGGCGCTGTCGTCGGCGCAGACGCGCAGGGGCAGCGCGAGCGCCGACGGCGCGATTCGCCTGAACTGGCGGCTGGTGCATTTCGCGATGCCCACCATCGACTACGTCGTCACCCACGAACTCGCGCACCTGCGCGAGATGAACCACAGCCCGCGATTCTGGGACGTGGTCCGCTCGGTGCTGCCCGACTACGAGCGGGCGCGCGGCAGCTTGAAGGACGATGTGCTGCCGGTGTTCGACTGAGGCTCTGCGGGCACCAGCCCAGCAAGCCGCCGGGTGCAGGCCGGGTTGCCACCCGGCTCAGGGCGCCGCGAACCGATACACGCCGTCTGCGCCGAGTTGCCGAACCAGCCGGCCCTCGTGCCACAGCGCATTGAGATGAGCCAGCGCCTCGCCCAGCGCGAAGGTGGTCTGGTGCAGATCGAGTTTGCGTTTGAACAGCAGCTGCAGCAGGTCAGCAGCGGCCTGCGGTGCGGCAGCACAGGCCGTCATCACTTCGGCGAATCGTTCTTCATGATGCGCGATGAGTTGACCGATGCGGGTGTGCAGGCCGCGAAACGGCCGGCCATGCGACGGCAGCACCAGGCTGCCTTCAGGCAGTGCGCGCATGCGCTCGAGCGAGCCCAGGTAAAGCGGCAAGGGGTTCCCCTCGGGTTCCAGCTCGATGACGCTGACATTGGTCGAAATGCGAGGCAGCACCATGTCGCCGCTGATCAGCACCCCCAGCGCGCCGCAATGCAGCGACATGTGCTCGGGCGCATGGCCGTAGCCGGCGTGGCAGGCCCAGTCACGGCCGCCGATTCGCAGCACATCGCCATGCATCAGGCGCCGGAACTGCGGCGGCAGTTTGGGCACCAGGTTCGCGTAGTAATTGCTGCGGCCGCGAATCTTCTCCTGCGCGTCCGGGTCGGTCAGGCCATGGCTGGCCATGAAACGCGCCGCCGTTTCGCCGCCGAACCCGGTTGTGTTGGCGCTGGCGTTGCGCGCCACGTTCCAGTCGGTTGCGCTGACCCACAGCCGCACGCCCCAGCGCTGCGTCAGCCAGTCGGCCAGGCCGATGTGGTCGGGGTGCATGTGGGTGACGATCACGCGCAGCACCGGCGCCGCGCCCAGGCTGGACTCGAACACCTGGTTCCAGGCCTCGCGGGTGGCGTCGTTCGCGACACCGCAGTCGACGATGGTCCAGCCCTGCTGGCCTTCCAGCTCATCGCGCAGCAGCCACAGGTTGATGTGGTCGAGCGCAAACGGCAGCGGCATGCGCAGCCACTTCACGCCGTCGGCAACGTCGATCGCACGGCCGTGCGGCGGCACGGTGTCGCCCAGCGGATAGCTCAGTTGTTGTTCCTGGGCATTCATCGAATTGAACCTCGGCGACGTCGGGCATCGACTCGCCCACCCAGTGTACGAGCCGCCTCCCTGGGACGATGTTGTGACGCGATGTCGCGAACGCAGCAGGACGGGCGCAGCCAGAGCCCCCTGCGGGGCAACCTTTACACTTGACGTATACGTCAATGGCGCCCCTTCGAACGCCCCATGCCCGCCGCCGCTCCTGCGCCCACCCCCCGCGTCACGACCTTCACGATCGGCGACCTGGCGCGCGAATTCGACCTGACGACGCGCGCGATCCGCTTCTATGAAGACTGTGGCCTGCTCGAGCCGCAGCGCGACGGGCGGCACCGCGTCTACACGGTGCGCGACCGGACACGCCTCAAACTCACGCTGCGCGGGAAGCGCCTGGGCCTCACGCTGGCCGAGGTCAAAGACCTGGTCGACATGTACGAATCGCCGCGCGACACGCGGGCGCAGCTGAAGAAATTCCTCGCCGTGCTCTCGTCGCACCGCGCGCAGCTCGAACAGCAGATGGCCGACCTGAAAGCCACGCTCGACGAGGTACGCGCGCACGAGAAAGAATCGCGCCGCCTGCTCGACGGCGACGAACGGCGCCGAGCCGCCTGAAGAGGTGCCACGCCCCAGCACGCCAGCCAGCCGATCGACCGTCAGCCCCGACCTGCGTCCAGCGCCCGAACCGTCACCTCCAAGGACACCCACCATGAACCTGCCCGGATTGAACTTCCAGCTCGGCGAAGACATCGACGCGTTGCGCGACGCGGTGCGCCACTTTGCCGACGCCGAGATCGCGCCGCGCGCCGCCGAGATCGACCGCACCGACCAGTTCCCGATGGACCTGTGGCGCAAGATGGGCGAGCTCGGCGTGCTGGGCATCACGGTATCGGAAGACTACGGCGGCGCCGGCATGGGCTACCTGGCGCACATGATCGCGATGGAAGAGATCAGCCGCGCCAGCGCGTCGGTGGGCCTGAGCTACGGCGCGCACAGCAACCTGTGCGTGAACCAGATCAAGCGCAACGGCAGCGACGCGCAACGCCGCAAGTACCTGCCCAAGCTGATCAGCGGCGAACACGTCGGCGCGCTGGCGATGAGCGAGCCCGGCGCCGGCTCGGACGTGATCAGCATGAAGCTGAAAGCCGAAGACAAGGGCGGCTTCTACCTGCTCAACGGCACCAAGATGTGGATCACCAACGGACCGGACGCCGACACGCTGGTGGTGTACGCAAAGACCGACCCGCAGATGGGCGCGCGCGGCGTCACCGCGTTCCTGATCGAAAAGGGCATGAAAGGCTTCTCGGTCGCACAGAAGCTCGACAAGCTCGGCATGCGCGGCAGCCACACCGGCGAGCTGGTGTTCGCCAACGTCGAAGTGCCGTCAGCCAACGTGCTGGGCGCGGTGGGCGGTGGCGCGAAGGTGCTGATGAGTGGCCTGGACTATGAACGTGCGGTGCTCGCCGCCGGCCCGATCGGCATCATGCAGGCGGTGATGGACAACGTGGTGCCGTACATCCACGACCGCAAGCAGTTTGGCCAGAGTATTGGCGAGTTCCAGCTGATCCAGGGCAAGGTCGCCGACA
>JANNKS010000290.1:0-7627 GCA_031396425.1 Rhizobacter sp.
ATCGTGCGCCGCGAGGTGTCCCGGCTGTTGAAGGCCGACGCCCCGGCCCAGCCCAGGCCGTAACCCATCGTCGACAACAGCTACACCTCGGCGACCGGCGGGCAGGACATCCTGTCCTCCGCCGCTAGCAACCCGACGCGCAGCACCGGCCACGCGATCGAAAAAGCGGTGCGCGGTGTCGGCGTGAACTGGGTGCGCACGGTGCAGAACACCTACGACCTGGCAGCAATGAAGGCTGCGCTGAAAGACGCGCTGACGAGCAAAGAGCGCGGCCCGAAAGTGGTGGTGGCGCAAAGCGAATGCATGCTCAACAAGCAGCGCCGCGAAAAGCCGCGGGTGCGCGCCGACGCGGCGGCGGGAAGGCGCGTGATGCGCGAACGCTTCGGCGTCGATTCCGACACCTGCACCGGCGACCATTCGTGCATCCGCCTGTCGGGCTGCCCGTCGCTGACGATCAAGCCCAACCCCGACCCGCTGCGCACCGACCCGGTCGCCAGCGTGATCGATTCCTGCGTCGGCTGCGGCCTGTGTGGCGAGGTGGCGCACGCCGCGGTGTTGTGCCCGTCGTTCTACAAGGCGCAGATCGTCAGCAACCCGAACGGGTGGGATCGTCTGCGCGAGCGGCTGCGCTGCAGCGTGATCGGCGCGCTGCAGCGGGCTGCGGCGAAACGGCGTGAGCGTTATGCATTCTGAAGCGCCCTTCCAGGCGACACCCGATTTCGGCGCAACGCCTCTGTGCCCCGACCCCTGTCATCCCGGCGAACGCCGGGACCCACTGTGGTTCAACGCGCAGTTGTCCGGGTCGTTGGCGGAAGCGGCTGCACTGGATCCCGGCGTTCGCCGGGATGACCAAAGGTGATACAGCCGATCAAGATCGCGATCCTCGCGATGGGCGGCGAGGGCGGTGGCGTGCTCGCCGACTGGATCGTCGATCTGGGTGAGCACAATGGCCACATCGCGCAGACCACCTCGGTGCCCGGCGTTGCGCAGCGCACCGGTGCGACGATCTACTACGTCGAGCTGTTCCCGCATGCCGCTGCCGACGCGGCCGGCGTGGCGCCGGTGCTCGCGCTGATGCCGCTGCCCGGGGATGTGGACGTGGTGCTCGCGTCGGAACTCATGGAGGCCGGCCGCGCCGTGCAGCGCGGCCTGGTGACGCCGGACCGCACCACGCTGATCGCGTCGACCCATCGGGTCTACGCGATCGCCGAGAAGATCGCCCTGGGTGACGGCCGCAGCGACGCGGCCGCGCTGCTCGCGCAGGCCCAGGCGGCCGCAAAACGCTTCGTCGGCTACGACATGGCGCAGGCGGCCGAACAGGGCGGCAGCGTGATCAGCGCGGTGCTGTTCGGCGCGCTCGCCGGCGCGCGCGTGTTGCCGTTCGAGCGCAGCGCGTTCGAAGCGACCATCACTCACGGCGGCGTGGGCGTGAAAGCGAGCCTGGCGGCCTTTGCGGCGGCGCACGAGCGTGCGGCTGCGGGCAGCGATGGGCCGCCGATCGCTTTGGGTGCAGGTGTGGATCCGGGCACAGGTGCCGCTGCGGCGGTGCAGGCGGCCTCGGGTGCCGCAACGGGTGCGGCGGCACTGGCCTCGCCCGCACCGCTTCATCCTGACGTGGCGGCGCTGCTCGAGCGTGCGCGGCGTGAGCACGGCGGCGCGCCGCTCGCCATGGTGATCGAGGGGCTGCGGCGCCTGATCGACTACCAGGACACCGCCTACGCCGGCCTGTACCTGGACCGGCTCGCCACGCTGCAGGCGGCGCTCGCAGGCCGCGACGGCGGCGAGCTGATCACCGAGGCCGCGCGCCACCTGGCGCTGTGGATGTCGTACGAAGACACGATCCGCGTCGCCGAGCTGAAGACCCGCGACACGCGCTTCGCGCGCGTGCGCGACGAGGTCAAGGCGTTGCCGGACCAGGTGCTCGCGATCAACGAATACATGCACCCGCGCCTGCAGGAAATTGCCGACACGCTGCCCGCTGCGCTGGGGCACTGGCTGCTCGCCTCGGGCTGGCCGCGTCGGCTGGTCGAGCGCCTTGCTTCGAAAGGACGCGTGGTGCAAACGAGTTCGCTGCGCGGCTACCTGCTGCTTTGGGGTGTGGCCGCTCTGCGGCGCTGGCGGCGCGGGACGCTGCGATATGCCGCTGAACAACAGCGCATCGAGGCGTGGTTGCTCGACGTTGCGAACACCGCCAAGACCGACCCCGCGCTTGCGCTCGAGATCGTGCGCTGCCAGCGGCTCGTCAAGGGTTACGGTGACACCCACGAGCGTGGGCTGCGCAACTTTGCGCTGCTGCGCCAGGCCTGGCAGGGCGGCGGCGCGCGCATCACGCCCGCCATGCTGGCGCAGCTGCGCGACGCCGCACTCGCCGATGAACACGGGCACGCGCTGCAAGCTGCCCTGCAGCGCCTCGCCGGCGCTGGCACCGGTCCCATCGTCACGCGCGCCGATACGCTGGCGCCCCAGCACTAGGAGTCGAGCATGGGCCCGTACCGAGACGCACCACAACACATCGCCGCGCTGGTGCGCGACACCGAAGTTCACAAGGCCTGCTACATCGACGCCGAAGTGTTCGCGCTCGAGATGGAGCAGCTGTTCGCCAACACCTGGGTCTATGTGGGCCACGCGAGCCAGGTGCCCAATGCGGGTGATTTCTACAGCACCACGGTGGGCGACCAGCCGGTCGTGATGGTGCGTCACACCGACGCCACGCTGCGCGTGCTGCACAACCGCTGCGCGCACAAGGGCGTGCAGGTGGCGCCCGAAGGCTGCGGCAACACTGGCAAATTCTTCCGCTGCCCCTACCACGCGTGGACCTATCGCACCGACGGCAGCCTGCTCAACATCCCGCTGCGCGAGGGTTATGACAATGCCGCGGCGGGTGCATTCAGCAGCTGCGAAGCGAGCCGCGGCATGGCGCCCGTGGGTGCGGTGAAGGCGTACCGCGACTTTGTGTTCTGCCGCCTCAATCCGCAGGGCCTGGGCTTCGAGGAATTCTTCGGCGAGTCGCTCTCGACGATCGACAACATGGTCGACCGTTCGCCCGTCGGCAAACTCGAAGTGGCGGGCGGCGTGATGCGCTACATGCACCGCTGCAACTGGAAGATGCTGGTCGACAACCAGACCGACACCTGCCATCCGATGGTGGCGCACCAGTCGTCGGCCGGCACCGCGGTGCGGGTCTGGCAGGAGGCGCCTGCAGGCACGCCCAAGCCGATGGCGGTGGAGCAGTTCGCGCCCTTCATGAACCCCTACGAGTTCTTCGAGAAGATGGGCATCCGCGTCTGGAGCAACGGCCATGGCCACACCGGCGTGAGCGACTCCATCCACGCCGCGTACTCGCCCGTACCGGGTTATTGGGAAAGCATGGCGGCGGCGTACGGCGAAGCGCGCGCGAAACAGATCCTCGGCGAAGTGCGCCACAACACCGTGTACTTCCCCAACATCATGGTGAAGGGGCCGATCCAGACGCTGCGGCGCTTCCTGCCCCTCGCGGCCGACAAGACGCTGGTTGAGTCGTGGACCTTCCGCCTCGTCGGCGCGCCCGACCTGCTGCTCGAGCGCACCTTGATGTACAACCGGCTCGTCAACGCGCCCACCTCGGTGGTCGGCCACGACGACCTGGAGATGTACGAACGCGCGCAGGCCGCGCTACGCTCCCGTGGCCGCGACTGGGTCAACATCGGGCGCCTGTACGACCCGGCCGAACACGGCCAGGCCAACGTGGCGACGAACGGCACCAACGAATGGCAGATGCGCAACCAGATGCGCGCGTGGGTGCGCTTCATGACGGCTGGGATGAAGAGCGAGGCGACAGCATGAGTGTTCCGTCCAATGCACAGCTGATCGACTTCGTGATGGCTGAAGCACGCCTGCTCGACGAGCTGCGCTTCGACGACTGGCTGCAACTGTTCACCGAGGACGGTCACTACTGGATGCCGCTCGCCCACGGCCAGACCGATACGAAGCTGCACGCTTCGCTGATGTACGAGGACAAGCTGCTGCTGAAGATCCGCGTCGAGCGCCTGCACGGCGCGCGCACCTATTCGCAGCAACCGCGTAGCCGCTGCCACCACCTGCTGCAGCAACCCACGGTCGAATCGCGCGACGACGCGGCGGGCGTCTACACCACCCGCACCGCGTTCCACTACGTCGAGACGCGCATGGACGAACAGACGCTGTACGCCGGCTGGGCCACGCACACCCTGGTCCCCGTCGATGGCGCGCTGCGCATCCGCCTCAAGCGTGTCGACCTGGTGAATTGCGACGCTGCGTTCGGCAACATGCAGTTGTTCATGTAGGGCCGGTCTTGACCCGCCCCGATATCAGTGCGGTCAGCACGGTCGCCGGCGCATTTGGCGACGCCGCCACGCGCTGGCCGGCGCAGCCGTTTGTCGCGGTGCTGGCCGAAACGGCCGCCGCGTATGGCATCGACGCGGGTGAGCTGAACTATCGCGACGCGCAGGCGCGCATCGCAGCGTTGCGAAGCGCCTATGCAAGCGCAGGCTACGGCCACGGCCACCGCGTCGGCCTGCTGCTCGACAACCGGCCGGCGTTCTTCCTGCACTGGTTCGCGCTGAATGGCCTGGGCGTGTCGGTGGTGCCGATCAATTCAGAGCTGCGCGCGGCTGAACTCGACTACCTGGTCGGCCACTCCGAGATCGTGCTCGCCGTCGCGCTGCCATCACGCCACGCCGATCTGCACGCTGCAGCGAAAGCAACCGGCCGCGAACTTGCGCTGATGAGTGACGGCGCCGCACCACCCGTTGCGCCGTTTACAGCACCGCAGGCCGGCAAGGCACCCGACGAGCTGAGCGAATGCGCGCTGCTCTACACCTCGGGAACGACGGGCAGGCCCAAGGGCTGCATCCTGCCGAACCGCTATTTCCTGCAGTCCGGCCGCTGGTACGCGCAGGTCGGCGGCCTGGCGGCCCTGCGCCTGGGCCAGGAACGCATGCTGACGCCGCTGCCACTGGTGCACATGAACGCGATGGCGTATTCGACGCTCGCGGTCGTGCTCACCGGCGGCTGCCTGATCGTGCTCGACCGTTTTCACCCCGGCACCTGGTGGGCGAGCGTGCGCGAATCGCGCGCGACCGCGGTGCACTACCTGGGCGTGATGCCTGCGATGTTGATGAAGGCGCCGGCGGGGCCCGACGACACCCGCCACGCGGTGCGCTTCGGTTTCGGCGCCGGCGTCGAGAAGTCGCTGCACGCAACGTTCGAGACGCGCTTCGGCTTTCCGCTGCTCGAAGCCTGGGCGATGACGGAAACCGGCGCCGGCGCGGTCGTGATGGCACATGCCGAGCCGCGCTGCGTGGGCACGAGTTGTTTCGGCCGCGAAGGTGGCGACGTTGAAGTCCGGTTGGTTGCCGACAACGGGCAGGAGGCCGGCGTTGACCAGAACGGTGAACTCTGGGTGCGCCATGCCGGCACCGACCCGCGCTACGGCTTTTTCGCGGGCTACCTGAAAGACGAAGCGGCCACCGACGAAGCCTGGGCGCAGGGCTGGTTCCACACCGGCGACATCGTGCGCCGCGATGCGCAGGGCCTGCTGCACTTCATCGACCGGCGCAAGAACGTGATCCGGCGCAGCGGCGAGAACATCTCGGCGGTGGAGGTGGAAGGCGTGCTGAACCAATGTGAGGCGGTGAAGGTGTCGGCGGTTGCCGCCACGCCCGATGCGCTGCGCGGCGACGAGGTGCTGGCGTGCATCGTCACGCACGAGCCGCTGCCCGCCGGCGAACGTGAGCGAGTCGCGCAGCAGATCGTGTTGCATGCACTCGAGAGGCTGGCTTACTACAAGGCGCCGGGCTTCGTCGCCTTCGTCGACGCACTGCCGCTGACCGCGTCGCAGAAGATCCAGCGCGGCGAGTTGAAGGCGCTGGCGCAGGCCCTGCCTGGCCAGCCGCACTGCATCGATACTCGCGCGATGAAGAAGCGGCAGCTTTGATGGCGTCAGTGGGCAAGCGCAAGGGCTACGAAGGCGTGGCCGTCGCCGTGCCGGTGACGGTGCCCTATGTGCGCTATTCGACGCGCAGCGCACACTGGTTCCTCGGCCAGGCGGTGCAGGCGCTGATCAAGCAGAGTGGCCTTGCCAAGGACCAGATCGACGGCTTGACGGTGAGCAGCTTCTCCCTCAGCCCCGACACCGCCGTGGGCGTCACCCAGCACCTGGGCCTGAGCCCGCGCTGGCTCGACCACCTGCCCAATGGCGGCGCCTCGGGCGTGATGGCGCTGCGCCGCGCCGCGCGCGCGGTGCAGGCGGGTGACGCGAGCGTGGTGGCGTGCATCGCGGCCGACACCAACCAGGTCGACTCGTTCCGCCTGATGCTCGGCAGCTTCAGCAACTTCGCGCGCGACGCCACCTACCCCTACGGCTCGGGCGGGCCGAACGCGATCTTCGCGTTCATCACGGCAAACTACATGCGCCAGTTCGGTGCCACGCGCGAAGACTTCGGGCGGCTCTGCGTCGACCAGCGGACCAACGCACTCGCGGGTGTGCCAGGTTCGGGCTCGCGCCTGTTCAGGAAGCCGCTGACGCTGGCCGAGTACATGAACGCGCGGCCCATCGCCGAGCCCATGCACCTGTTCGACTGCGTGATGCCCTGCGCCGGCGCCGAAGCCTTCCTGGTGATGAGCGAGGAGCGCGCACGCGATCAAGGCCTGCGGTACGCCACGCTGCGTGGTGCGATCGAGCGCCACAACGCGTATGCGGACGACGCGATCATGGTGCGCGGCGGCTGGCGCGTCGACCTGCCCGAGCTGTACGCGATGGCGAATGCGAAACCCGCCGACATCGATTTCGTGCAGACCTATGACGACTATCCTGTCATCGTGATGATGCAGCTCGAAGACCTGGGGTTTTGCGACAAGGGTGAGGGCCCGGCCTTTGTGCGCGCGCACCGGTTCACCTTCGACGGCGACTTTCCGAACAACACCTCGGGCGGCCAGCTCTCGAGCGGCCAGGCCGGCGCAGCGGGCGGCTTTCTCGGCACGACGGAGGCCATCCGCCAGCTCACCGACACCGCGCCGGGCCGCGCGGTGGCGAATGCGCAGCTGGGGCTGGTCGGCGGCTTCGGGATGGTCACTTACGACCGGTGCCTGTGCACCGGCGCGGCGATTCTGGGGCGGCCGTCATGACGATGCCGCTGATGAAACCGAAGCGCAAGAACCCGCTGCGCCGCACGCCGCAGATGAACCTGCCGCCCTGGGGCCGCAGCCGGGTGGCGCTGGGGCTCACGGTGGCCGCCGCCGAAGGGCGCTTCGAATTGCAGGCCTGCGAAGACTGCGGCGCGGTGCAGTACCCGCCGCGCGAAGCCTGCCACGTGTGCGTGTCGCCGCGCCTGAAGTGGCGCGAACAAAGCGGCGCGGGCACGCTGCTCGCGGCGACCACGCTGCATCACAGTAACGACCTGTTCTTTCGCGAACGCCTGCCGTGGCGGCTGGGCCTGGTGCAACTCGACGCCGGGCCGACGCTGATGGTGCACCTGCACGGCGACGTGCAGGTTTCAGTTTCACACGGCGACGTGCAGGTTCCCGTCTCGCACGGCGACGTGAACGAAGCCGGCCAGCGCGTGAAGGTCGGCGCCCGGCTCGACCGCGCCGGCCGCGCCGTCGTGATCGG
>JANNKS010000306.1:0-8948 GCA_031396425.1 Rhizobacter sp.
CCGTGAGCAACTGGGACCGCAGCCCGTCGGCACAGCACCAAAGGAAGGCAAAGAACTGCACCGGAGGCTGCACTGAACCGGCGACCGGGTACGGGTCGATCAGGCGCTCGACGCACCGCGCAAGCAGAGCCGACCTGCCGGCATGTTTTTCAGCCCTTTGTTGCGAACGACTGCAAGGCCCGCGCCGCCGCCTGACGCCAGACTGGATCGGCATCAAGCCGGCCGAACTGCCAGGCGGTGTGCACGAGCTTGATCGCATGCTCGTCGTCATGGGCGATGGCTGCGGCGCGCAGCTCGGCCCACTCGCCCGCGGCCGGCGGCGGCTGTTGCTCGCCGCGCCAGCGGCTGGCGATCAGCGCGGCCGCCAACTGGCGCGTGAAGTCGCGCAGCGCCGCCGGCCTTGCCTCGGGCGCCAGCAGCGGCAGCAACAGCGTGATGGCGCGCGTTGAAGTCAAGCCATGCAGCAGCGTGAAGTTACCGCTGCCCGCATAGGCCTCGGCGAGCCGGCGGGCGATCTGCGCGAGCAGCCCTGGCTCGATGCGCAGTCGCGGTGCCAGGGTTTGGAAACCCGGCTGCGCGGCGGCATGTTGCATGCGGGCGCTGATCCAGGGCTGGTTCATGCCTTGTGGGAGCGGCAGCGCCAGCAGCTCGGCGAGCCAGTCGTTCAAGCCCAGGCGCTCGCCTTCCACCTCGGCCGATCCGGGCAGCGCCTCGCTGCGGACCTCCCAGTAGGCCAGCGAGCGTGTCAGCTGGCCACGGTGCCCGCTCTCCCAGGCGTGCACGGTGCGAATCAACAAGTGGAACGCCATGCCGCCACAGCCGGCCAGCAGCGCGGGCAGGCGGCGCGCCAGCGTGGGGCCTACGCCATCGCGTTGCAGCGCCTCGGCGATACGCTGCTCGGCTTGCTCAAGTTCAGGCCAGTGCGGGTTCACCGGCGTTGCTGCAAAGGCCGACGCCGACCAGTTGCGCAGCCGCGCGTCGTCGGCGCCCAGCGCCGCCAGTGCGTGCAGCGCCATGGGCACATGGCTGCTGAAGGCGCCGCCGCCTGGCGGCAGCGCACCGCTGCTGGCGCGCTGGGGGTCCAGGTATTCGGGTGCGTAATTCAGCTCCTGGCTGAGTAGCTCGCGCAACAGCGGGCCGTCTCCCGCGCTCTCGTAGCAGGTGATCTCGAAGCCGTTGCCATCGGGATCCTTGAAATAGATCGAGCGGCTCTCGCCGTGGTCGACCAGCGCGGGTGCCTGGCCGATTTCGGGCCGCAGGTGCTCGAGCCAGGTCAGCAGGCCGGCGGCGGAGACGCGCAGCGCGATCGTCGGCGCGCCGCCCTGCGGCGGGCGCTCGAACAGCGCCAGGTTCAGGCGGCCGTCAGCGTCGGCCAGGGTCAGCGGGCCGCCATCCTGGGCCCAGTGTTCGTAGGCGGCGAGACGCCGGAGGCCGAGCACGCGGGCATACCAGGCTTCGGCAGCGGGTCGGTCGCTGACGTTGAGGTGCAGATGGTCGATGGCTTCGAAAGCAGGGTTGGGAAACATGGCAGGGTCGAGGAGTGGGAGACAGGCGTATCCTCAAACTTCAAGCTAACTTGAAGTCAAGCAAAATGTCGTCCCCCCCGTTGTCGATCGGCGAATTGGCGCAGCGCGCCGGCGTTGCTACCAGCACCTTGCGCTTCTATGAGGCCCAGGGACTGATCCACGGCGGCCGCAGCGGCGGCGGCCACCGTCAGTACCCGCGCGACATGCTGCGCCGCGTTGCGTTCATTCGCGCCGGTCAGCGCGTCGGCCTGTCTCTGGAGGAACTGCGCGCCGCGCTGGCCGCACTGCCCGAGGGCCGCACGCCGACTCAATCGGATTGGGAACGCCTGGCGCGTGACTGGCAGCGCATGCTGGACGAGCGCTTGGCGCTGTTGATGCGGCTGCGCGACCAACTCGGCAACTGCATCGGCTGCGGCTGCCTCTCCCTGAAGCGCTGCGCCCTTTACAACCCGCAGGATCAGGCGGCGGTCGGCGGCAGCGGCGCGCGCTACTGGCTGGGCCAGAAGCCGCCGGTGTAAGGTTGCCTGACCGCGTGAGTGATTTCCCCGCGGATCGATGTTTGGCATGCAACCGACTTGCTTGCCGGCATGAACGATCGCGAGAGCCACAGCGAGGCGGCGGCCGGTCTCTTCGAAGACCTGCCCGACGTTAACCAACGACAAGCCGATGCAGTGCGGCAGGCGCGGATGGCCACCAGGCGCCAGGGCGCTGCGAGGCTGCGGCAGCCCAACCACCGAGTCGGCAAAAAGGATGCTGACGCTTCAAGGCATGCCCAGGGAGTCGGACATCAAGCGAACGCTGTGCGACGACAGCATCGGCTTCAGACTGCACGCTGCAGTGCGCTGCGCGGCCAAGGACCGGCAGGCGCTGGCACAACTGTGCCGCTACACCACCCGCCCGGCACTAGCCTACGATCGGGTACAAACCGCCGCCGTAAGCCAATTGGTGCTTGAGCTGAAGACCCCCTGGCGCGACGGCACGACGCATCTGGTCATGTCGCCGTTGGAGTTCATGCAGCGCATGGCCGCGCTGGTGCACCGACCCAGGCTGCATCTGATCCGCTTCCACGGCGTGCTGTCGCGAGCGACCGCTTCAGGGCGACCAATTCACGATGGCGAATGCCGGCAGAGGGTCGAGGCTTGACGGTCGATCTGCCGAGCTCACCGCCTGGAAGCCGTCATCCGAATTGGCGATGCCAGAGAAGCCACGGTCTTCCCCGACGGCCCCGGCCATGACGTGCCATTGGCCGCCCGCAGCTATCGGCCAGGTCAACGACGTTGCCACCATCCTCGAAGCGCATGAGTTCACGCAAGCTCACCCATCTGCGGCCAGCGGCGCGGGCACGACCATGCAGACCGGCACAGGTGGATGATGCTGCGCCGAGCCTCGAATCGAACAGCGCAGTGGACTGTTCGGGCCTCGCCACTGGCGCGGCGCGGCCTGCAAGGCGCCTGAATGAACGTCGGGCTTCGCCGCAAGCGCGGATCCGCCGCGCCATGACTTGTGACCCGCGTTTCGCGAGCCACAAGTCGTCCTCAACTATTTCGATGACGGCGACGATCGTAGTGGTGGCCTTGGAGGCAGTCCGATCATCGGCACGACCGGGCCGGTGGATCGCAATGCCGCCGACAGGAATGGATTCGGATTCGCCGCGCAAACGGTTCCCTTTGGAGGCAAACTGCCGTCGAGCAGATAGCTGACGACGTACGCCCTGACACATTCACTGCGTCCGAACGCCGTATGCCCCCAGCCTGCGTAGCTCAACAGGCGGCTACCCTGCAGCAGCTTGCTGCTTGCCAGCGCACCCTCGTAGCTCGTAACCCCGTCGAAGAAGTTGCCGACGACCAGAACTGGGGCTGACGTGCGGGCCATCCACGGGCCGGCGTAGCGATCGCGAGCCGTCGGCCAGATCGAGCAGGGCGCGTTAGACCACCACCAATACGGCCCGAAGATCGATCCCTGTGCCGCGAATTCGCCCATCGCGTGATAGGCTGCAAAGTGTCGCGGGTATTCGGTATCCGCGCATTGATTACCGAAGTAGGCATCGAGCCCATTGTTGTAGTCGTCTCGTCGCAAGGCAGCCGGATACAGGCGGTTCTCGATTGCCTGGCGCAAGCTGACGGCGCCTTGTGCCGGATCCGCGCTTGCCAGCACAGCGTCCGCAAGTAAACCAAGAAACGCGCCAAAGTCGAACCAGACTTCGGGCGCATACATCGCCGCCGCCGTGTCCGCCACGAGGATGTCGTACGAGTAGACGAAGCCATCGGGCAACACGAGCGGCCGATTGCGAATCGCCTCGGCCAGTCCATCGTAGCGTGCCGCGGCGCCAGCGGGTCCGTTCAAGCCACAGGCCGCTGCGGCCTCGTCACACAGGCGGAGGAACTCGTTGAACTCCTTTACCGTATTGACGCGATCGGACAGGATCTGCAAACCGCTCGACCACAGGCGTGGATCAAGCACGCCATCGATGACAAGCGCGCGGACTTTTCTGGGGAAGAGATTGGCGTAAGTGTTACCGAGGTACGACCCGTACGAGAAGCCGAGATAGTTGAGGCGCTTATCACCAACCGCTTCGCGCAACAGATCGAGGTCGCGCACCACATCCGCCGTGCTCATGTGATCGGTGATGCGCTGATTCCGGTCGAGGCACGTGTGTGCAAACGTCTGGTAGACGTCGAAGAACGGTCGCTCCTGGGCGCGTCGATAGGGGAAGACGGGAGTCCCCGCGAAGAGCGCAGCCCGTTCGTCCGTGGTGTCGAAGCACCGGATCGGGTTCGATGCACCGATTCCGCGCGGATCGAAGCCCACGATGTCAAACCGTCCCTGGAGCACGAGATTCAGGAAGTCCCCGAAGCCGAACAGCGCGAAATCGACGCCCGAAGCTCCTGGACCGCCGGGGTTGATGAACAACGAGCCGATCTTGTTGGCCCGATCGGAAGCTGGAATGCGGGCGAGCGCGATCTCGGTCGTGGAACCGAACGGCTGATCGTAGTCAAGTGGGACGCGGGCGATCGCGCATTCCGCACCGGGGAATAGATCGCCGCACGCCACCCAGCTAAGCACGGGTACTGGCGGAGCCGAGTTGGATCCCGCAGCCGCGCTGATGCTCGCAAAGCCGAACAGCACTATCAATGCAGCGAAAGCTGAAAGCAAACGAACCTTGTTCTTTGGGGGTAGCATGAATTGACTCCCGTCAAAAGGCACTTCACTGAACTTCCATCGCTCCTCAAGTTCTTAGTTCGAAACGCTTCATCCCGGACCGTATTGACGACCCTCACTCGTTGAGCGTCTTCGATGCCGCTGGATTGACGCTTCGCAAGAAGTGGCATGGAAACGATTCATCACGCAGCAGGTGCGCCGAAGCCGCTCGCATGCACCCCAGCTTGGCAGGGGCTGCCAATGGCACCGTGCACTTGACGGCTACCACAAGCGCCACACCAATGCCACTGGCCCAAGTGAAGCGCCAATCAATTCGACCGACTGCTTTGGGGAATTCCGCTCAGCACTGCGTACTTCTCCTTTGGGTCGAATTGAAACCTTGAACGTCTGCTCTGCGGACATGTCGTGCTGCATCGCTCTGTGCCCATCACAGTGGCGCGGCTGGCAAGCGGTCGTCCAATCCTGATGAGGCAGCGGAGATCAGGGCCGGGTAGGCTGGAACGATCGCTTCGTCGCATTCAACCCGGCACGGTTCCACTCAACGTAGCCCGATTCGTGTTCAGACGGATGGGCCCACCTCTATGCCTCACTCGCTCGACCACCTCATCCAGCTCCTGACTCCGCTGCTCGGACCTCCGGTCGGAGAGCCGGTGCACCTCACCGGTGGCATCACCAACCTCAACTATCGAATGCGGATGGGGGATGGAGAATTCGTCATTCGGGTCACCGAACCGGCGGCCGGGCTCCTCGGGATCGACCGGGTCGCCGAGCTCATCGCCGTGCGAGCCGCCGCTGCGATTGGAGTGGGCGCCGAGGTAGCCGCCGTTCTTCCGGAGCAGGGCTGCCTCGCGTGCCGGTTCATTCCGGGACGGCCGATCCCGCCCGAGGAGCTGCGGACCCCGCCCCGTCTCATGGAGGTGGGAGCGACCCTGGCCCTGATTCATGCCGGCGGGACCATGCTGCCGTCGGCCTTCAACCCGTTCCGCGTGGTGGAGAACTATGCAACGACCGCAGTGGCACGGGGAGCGACGGAACGGCCCGAGTTTCCCGCGGCCAGCCGGATAGCGGCGAAGATAGAACAGAGTCTTCAGGGCGGCGAGCATCTCCCGGTCATGTGCCATAACGACCTGCTCAACGCCAATTTCCTTCACGATGGGAAGCGGATCCGGATCGTCGACTGGGAATACGCCAGCATGGGCGACCGCTACTTCGACCTGGGCAATTTCTCCATCAATCATGAATGCGCGGAAACCGATGACTTCCATCTCCTCGCTGGCTACTTCGGCGAACCTGTGACCGACCGGCGCATTGCCATCGTGCGACTGATGCGGATCATGTCCGACTTCCGCGAAGCGATGTGGGGCGTGGTCCAGTCGGTGAACTCCACGATCGAGTTCGACTACCAGGCGTACGCCTCCCGCCATTTCGCCCGGCTGTTGGAGAACGCAGCCGATCCCCGATTCGTTTCCTGGACCAGGGTGGCCCGTGACCAGTAGTCTCCCGCGACATGCCAGTGCGGCGATCATCGGCGATGGCCTCGCAGTGAAAGTCCCGTTTGACAATCACCGACTGCACGGATGAAATGACATCGACCAGGGAGATCGAGGACCAACGAGGGATCGAACCATGAGCGAGATGTACACGCAGAATGACCATCATGCGGACGTGACCGTCCTGCACGGCATGGGCTACGCACAGGAGCTGTCGCGAAGCATGTCGAAGTTCTCCAACTTCGCCATCTCGTTTTCGATCATCTGCATCCTGTCGGGCGGCATCAATTCGTTCGCCCAGGCGACATCGTCGATCGGCGGCGCCGGCGCCGGCAACGGCTGGATCGTCGGCTGCGCGGTCTCGGCCGCATTCGCCTTCGCCATGGCGCAGATCGCTTCGGCCTTCCCGACGGCCGGCGGCCTCTATCACTGGGCTTCCATCCTCGGCAACCGCTTCACCGGCTGGCTGACCGCATGGCTCAACCTGCTCGGCCTGATCACTGTGCTTGGCGCCATCAACATCGGCACGGCCTTGTTCTTCCAGGGCACCTTCGGCGGCATGATCGGCATGGATGCCGGCGCCGGGCACGTCGTCGCGTTCGTGGTCGCCATCACGATCCTCCAGGCCTTGTTCAACCATTTCGGCATCAACCTGACGACCAGGCTGACCGACCTGTCGGGCTACCTCATCCTCGCCACAACGGCGGCGTTGATCGTGCTCTGCCTCGCTTTCGCGCCGGCGATCGACATCACCCGGCTGTGGACGTTCACCAATTACTCCGGCGAGGCCGGCGGCAGCGTCTTCCCGCAATCCGGCAGCATGGGTTATCTGTTCCTCCTCTGCCTGCTGCTGCCGGTCTACACGATCACCGGCTACGACGCCTCGGCGCACACCTCCGAGGAGACGAAAAAGGCGGCGCTCTCGGTGCCGCAATCGATCGTCTCTTCAGTGCTTTGGTCGTCGCTGGCCGGCTGGGCGATGCTCTGTGCCATCGTACTGGCGATCCCGGACATGGCGGCCGGCGCCAAACAAGGGTGGGCCGTGTTTTTCGAGACGATGAACGCGATCATGCCGGCTTCGGTCAAGATGATCCTGTTCCTGGCGATCTTTCTCGCCCAGTGCCTGTGCGGCCTGGCCACCGTCACTTCGGCGTCGCGCATGTTGTATGCGTTCTCGCGCGACGGCGGCATGCCGGCCGGTTCGGCGGCGCTTGCCAAGGTGTCGCCGCAGTACCGCACGCCGGTCAACGCCATCTGGGCTGTGGCGACGCTCGAGATCCTCTACGTCTTGCTCGCCCAGTTCGTTTCCATCGGTGGCACCAGCCTCTACACCATCGTCGTCAACTCGACACTGGTCTTTCTGTTCCTGTCGTTCATCATTCCGATCGTGCTTGGCATGATGGCCTACGGTACGCCGAAATGGCCGAACCCAGGCCCGTGGGCCATGAGTGCGGGGATGTTCAAGCTGACGTGCATGCTGTCGGTGGTCGGCATGGCCGTCATCTTCTTCATCGCCGTGCAGCCGCCGAACGACAAGGTGCTGTGGATCGTCATCGGCTTTGTCGTTCTTACCGCATTCCTCTGGTTCGCCTTCGAGAACAAGCGCTTCGCCGGACCGCCGATCGGCGAGGAAATCAAGAAGCGCGCGGCGGCGATCGCTGCGGCCGAACGCGCCGTCGGCGAAACCGGCTGACCCGTCCATAGCAATGGGTCCGGCGCCGGCGCGCCGCAGCGACCCATACCGCTACGCCGCGATGCCGAGTCGCCGCGCCATGCCGGCTTCGTCGATGACACCCAATGCTCGACGATTCGACGATTCGCTAGTCCTGCATATGAATGAAGTCGATGGCGTCGACTGTCGAGTTCCGGCGAGATCAGGACAGCGGATGTCGGCTCAGGGTCGGCGGCTGCCCGTCGCCCGAGCGATCTTATCGCCAGAAAGCTGTCGGCCGGCTTGGCCGGCGGTAGAGCTGACTCTCGGGTAAACCCGGACCCGGCCACAAGCGGGTGCTCGCGGCCGGCAGCTTCAGGGCAAGCCCGTCCTGCGTCACAACGTGCCATGCAATCGACCCCGCATCACCTGCGCCCACTGAATGACAAAGCAGCTCTTCGACCTGAACCGTGGCCTCAGGCGCACCTGAACTGGGAGGGCGACGACCCGGTCCAACGGCGGAACGCGCGGGTGAATGCGCTGGGTTCAGAGAACCCCAGCAGGAACGCCACGTCGGCGGCTGTGGCGCCAGGCCGCGACAGGTGAGACAGCGCCAGGTCCTTGCGGACTTCGTCGACGATTTCCCGGTAGGAGGTGGACTCCTCGGTGAGACTGCGCTGAACCGATCGTTCACTCATCGCCAGTTCAGAGGCAATGATGGCCAGGCTGGGCACTTCGCCCTTTAGGCGCGCACCGACGATGCTTTGCACCCGGCCACTCACCGCACCATGTGACTTGAGTTGTTCGAGGCGACGCCGGGCGTCGCCCTCAAACACCTCCAGCAACGCTGGATCGGCTGATAGCATGCCTGCCGCTAAAGCCGAAGTGGCATACACGACGGCGTTGTCGGGCTGATCGAAACGGACCACGGGGCCCAGCAGCCGCGCGTGTTCGGCCATGGACGCAGGCGCGGCATGCTGGAAGGTCACGGCGATCGGCACCGGAGGCCGCGTCGCCACCCGCCCGAGCGTGAGCACGATGCCGGCAGCCACGGTCTCGATGACCTGGCGCGGTGAGCGACGCAGATAGCTGCCGAGGTCGTCCGCCGCGCCGAACCGGCAG
>JANNKS010000347.1:0-2075 GCA_031396425.1 Rhizobacter sp.
GTCGTGCCGCGCTCGCGGTTGATGCGCACCACGATCTCGAAGATCTCGCGCGTGAGAAGCGGCGACAGCCCCAGGCTCGGCTCGTCGAGCAGCATCAGCTCGGGCGCGGCCATCAGCGCGCGCGAGATCGCGAGCATCTGCTGCTGGCCGCCCGACAGCAGCCCGGCGTCCTGCGCCGCGCGTTCCTTCAGGATCGGGAAGTAGCCGTACACCAGTTCCAGGTCGCGCGCGACGCCGTCGCGGTCGTGCCTGGTGTAGGCGCCCATCATCAGGTTGGAATGCACCGACAGCAGCGGGAACACCTCGCGGCCCTCGGGCACATGGCTCAAACCGCGCTGCACGATCAGCGACGGGTCGCGGGCCGTGATGTCTTCGCCCTTGAATTCGATGCTGCCCTTGCGCGGATCGATGATGCCCGAGATGGTTTTCAGGATAGTCGACTTGCCCGCGCCGTTCGAGCCGAGCACGGTGGAGATCTGGCCCTTCAGCACCTGAAGACTGACGCCTCGGATGGCGCGGATCGGGCCATAGGCGCTCTCGACGTTCTGCAGGCGAAGCATGGCCTGGGCAGCGCTGGCGGTGGTTCCTGCTGTCGCAACCACGTTCGCACCCACGTTCGCGGCCGCGCCGGGATTGGATGGCGCCAGGCTCATGCCGCCTGCCTCCGCAGCGACGAGACATCTCCGCTCGCCCCCAGGTAGGCTTCGATCACCCCCGGATGCGCCTGTACTTCCTGCGGCGTCCCCAGCGCCAGCACCTCGCCCTGGTTCATCGCGAGCACGCGGTCCGACACCTTGGACACGAGTGACATGTCGTGTTCGACCATCAGCACCGTCACGCCGAGCTCGGCGCGAATGTCCTGGATCCAGAACGCCATGTCATCGGTTTCTTCCACATTCAGGCCCGACGACGGCTCGTCGAGCAACAGCAACTTTGGCTCGGTACACAGTGCGCGCGCCAGTTCCACGACCTTGCGCACGCCATAGGGCAAGCCGGCCACCATGGCTTCGCGGTGGTGCTGCAGGTCGAGCAACTCGATCACCTGTTCCACCTTGGTGCGTGCCGCCACCTCGGCCGTGCGCGCCTTGCGGCCGAAGAACAGGTCGCTCCACAGCCCGGTCTGCCGGTGCGTGTGCCTTCCGATCAGCAGGTTCTGCAGCACGGTCGCGTGTTCGAACAACTCGATGTTCTGGAACGTGCGGGCGATGCCGAGCCGGGCGATGTCGTGCGGCGCGACGGTACCGAGGTCCTGGCCGTTGAACTGGATCGTGCCGGCAGTGGGCACATAGATGCGGCTGATCAGGTTGAACACCGTCGTCTTGCCGGCGCCGTTCGGGCCGATCAGCGTGAACACCTCGCCGGCCTGCACGTCGAAGCTGACGTCGTTCACCGCGAGCACGCCGCCAAAGCGCACGCTCAGATTGCGGGCTGAAAGCAACTGCGGCACGCTCATCGCAGACGCTCCGACTTCTGGAAACTCTTCTGCCGCTTGAACATGCCTTTGCGGTAGAACGGAAACACCTGGAAGTAGGTTCGCACCTTCAGCCAACGGCCGTACAGGCCCATCGGTTCGAACAGCACGAAGGCGATCAGCACCAGCCCGTACACCAGCCCTTGCAGCCCTGGCGCCTGGCCGACCGCGGCGGGCAGAAAGTCTTTCGCCAACGCAATCACCTGAGGCATCGTGATCAGGAAAATTGCGCCGAGAAACGCGCCATGCACAGAGCCCAGGCCGCCAATCACGACCATCAGCAACAGGTCGATCGACTGCACGATGTTGAATTGTTCAGGCGAAATGAACGCCAGCTTGTGCGCGTACAGCGCGCCGCCGATGCCTGCCAGCGCCGCCGACAGCGCGAACGACGTCGTCTTGTAGCGCGCCAGATGAATGCCCATGCTTTGCGCCGAAATCTCCGAATCTCGGATCGCCACGAACGCCCGGCCGGTGGGTGAGCGCAGCAGGTTCAGCACGCCCAAGGTGGCGCCCACACAGACCACCAGGCAGATGAAATAGAAGCCAGCGCCCGAGCCGAAGTCCAGGCCGAAGATCATCGGGTTCTTGACGTGCAGGCCGG
>JANNKS010000348.1:0-7184 GCA_031396425.1 Rhizobacter sp.
TGCGCCGGCAGCGACCGGAATCAGCCCGTCGGCGCCCTTCTCGATCGCCTTGTGTGCGAACAAGTTGTTGATGACATCGTGCAGCACCACGCCGCCCCACGCCTGCACGCCGCGGTTCACGTCTTCGCGGGCGCCCAGGCTGGTGATGATGATCGGCACCTTGTATTTCGCGCACAGCTGCATGTCGTGCTCGAGCCGGTCGTTGCTCTTGTGAACGATCTGGTTGATCGCATAGGGCGCGGCGGGGGACTCGGGATACGCCTTGTCGTGCGCGGCGAGCGCCTCGGTGATCTCGGCCAGCCATTCATCAAGCTGCGAAGCGGGCCGAGCATTGAGCGCAGGCATGGCGCCCACCACACCAGCCTTGCACTGGGCGATCACGAGCTTGGGGTTGCTGATGATGAACAGCGGCGAGCCGATCACGGGGAACTTGATGTTCTTCAGAACGGGCGGCAGGCTGCGGGCGGGTGCGGTCATGGGGAGGCTGGGTGGTGGTGGTGAATGAGGAAGATGAGACTGGCCGTGCAGCGCGTCGGCGTTGCTCAAGCGTAGGTCGCAAAGCGCGCCGTGATCCGGCGCACGTGCTCCAGCACCGCCCGCTCGGCCGCCGCATTGTCGTCGCCATGGGTGCGCAAGCCGTGCAGCACCTGCGCGATCAGGTCGCCGATGGTTTCGAACTCGGTGACGCCGAAGCCGCGCGTCGTCGCACCTGACACGCCGAAACGCAGGCCCGACATCACTTTCAGGTCGGCCGCGTCGGACGGAATCGGATTCATGTTGGCGACGATGCCGGCGCGCTCCAGGCTTTGAGCCGCCGGCGCGCCGGTCAGGCCTTTGCCGCGCAGGTCGACCAGCATCAGCGGCGTGTCGGTGCCGCCGCCGATCAGGTCGAAGCCGTGCCCTTGCAGGCGCCCCGCCAACGCCCGCGCGTGCGCGAGCACCGCCGCCGCATAGGCCTTGAACTCTGGTTGCAGCGCTTCACCCAGCGCCACTGCCTTGGCCGCGACGATGTGCAGATACGGTGTGCCCTGCAAGCCCGGAAAGACCGCCAGGTTGATGGGCTTGCGCAAGGCTTCGTCGTTCCACAGGATCAGCGCGCCGCGCGGGCCGCGCAGCGACTTGTAGGTGGTGGTGGTGACGATGTCGGCAAACGGAAACGGGCTGGGGTGCGCGCCGCCCGCCACCAGCCCGGCGAAGTGCGCCATGTCCACCAGCAGGCGCGCACCGCCGGCATCGGCGGCGCGACGAAACGCGGCGAAGTCCAGCGCGCGCGGGTAGGCCGAACCGCCGGCGATCACCAGTTTTGGTTGGTGTCGCCGCGCCAGGTCGACCACCTCGTCGCAGTCGATCAGGCCGTCACTCGGCCGCACGCCGTAGTTCACCACCTTGAACCACTTGCCGCTGAAGTTGACCGCGGCGCCGTGGCTCAGGTGGCCGCCGGCGTTCAGGTCCATGGCGAGGATGGTGTCGCCGACCTCGGCGACCGCATGCAGCACCGCATGATTCGCCTGGCTGCCCGAATGCGGCTGCACGTTGGCAAAACGGCAACCGAACAGCTGGCACGCGCGTTCGATCGCGGCACGCTCCACGGCATCGACGTTCACCGCCCCGGCGTGGTAGCGCTTGCCGGGATAGCCCTCGACGGTCTTGTTCGTGAGGATGGAACCCTGCACATCGAGCACCGCACGGCTGACGATGTTTTCCGACGCGATCAGCTCGATCACGTCGTGCTGGCGCCGCAGCTCGCTCGCGATGGCTTGCGCGATCAGCGGGTCGGTACGCGTCACCGGCGCGCTGAAATAGCCGGGCGGAAGCAGGGCTGGGTCAACCATCGGACCATCATCGCACGGGGTTCAAGACGCCGTCAAAGCCTCGGCCTGCAGCCACGCCAGGAACTGGTTCACCTCCGCCTTGGCCCGCGACGCGTCGGAGCGAAACACATAGTAGCTGCGCGGTGACGCCACGCTCTTCTTGAAGGGTGCGACCAGCTTGCGCTGCGCCAACAGGCTGTTCAGCAGCGGCAGACGGCCGAGTGCCACGCCCTGGCCGTTCACGGCGGCCTGGATCATCTGGTCGTACATCGAGAAGTGCAGAACGCTGGCCGGCTTGAGCGCATCGATCTTCATCGCGCGCAGCCACATCGGCCATTCGAGCAGCTGTGAACCCGGGCCGGTGTCCATGTGCAGCATGCAGTGGTGGCGCAGATCGTGCGGCGCCTTCAGCGCACGACGGGCGTCGCGCAACAGGCGCGGGCTGCACACCGGCAATACCACTTCGCCGAACAGGCGAACGCCTTGCGTGCCTGCGCCTGCTTCGGTGTCGTAGCGGATCGCCACGTCGATGCCGTCGCGGTTCAGGTTCATCACCGTGTTGCTGGCCGAAATGCGCACGTCGACGTCAGGGCGCGCCTCGGTGAAACCCGCCAGGCGCGGGATCAGCCACAGCCCGGCGAACCCCGCCGTGGTTGTGACGACGACAGTTTTCAGGCGCGTCGGGCCGCGCAGTGCGCCGCTGACCTCGTGCAGTTGCTGCAGCACCTCCAGCACGGCACGCTGCAGCACCAGGCCAGCATCGCTCAGGCGCAGCGCGCGGTGCAGGCGCTGGAACAGCGGCACGCCGAAGAAACTTTCAAGGGCGGCGATCTGGCGGCTCACGGCTGACTGCGTCAGCGCCAGTTCGTCGGCGGCGCGCGTGAAGCTGAGGTGCCGTGCGGCCGCCTCGAATGCTTCCAGCTGGGCGAGCGGCGGCAGGTCGAACTGGCGGTTGCGCATTCACTCCTCGCATTCCATGGACGCATGCAATGCATTCGAAATCACCGTTTGAACCGACGGCGCATTCGAACCACACTGCTGTCAGTCCGATCGGTTGCCACGCTGGCCGCAGCAGCCGCAAAACGCGGACGAATGCCGATTTTGCATGCAAACAAGGAGTTGAGCATGAACACCGACCTCGATCTCAGCGCCACCTCGCTGACCCAGGGGCAGTTGCGCCGGGTCCAGGACGCCAAGGGCGTGTGCGTGCAGTGCCTGCGCGGCACCCTGTGGCTGACGCAGGAAAGCGACCCGCGCGACGTGATCCTCGAAGCCGGCGACACGTTCACGATCGAACGCAATGGCGCGAGCTACCTGCAGGCCTTGAGCGATTCGAGCTTTCTGCTGCTGCGCGAGTGCGCGCCGCCTGCAGCCCCGCGTCAACTCGGGGAACGCTCACCCACCGTGATGCGGTGAAGCAGCCGCCGGTAGCCCTGGTAGCCGCCGATGGCGGCGTGCACCAGACAGCGGTTGTCCCACATCACCAGCATGCCCTGCGACCAGCGGTGGCGGTAGACGAACTCGGGTCTGCACTGGTGGGTGAACAGCTCCGACAGCACGGCCTGCGCTTCGCTGTCGGGCATGCCTTCGATGCCGATCGTGTAGCCAGGGCTGACGTACAGCGCAACGCGGCCCGTCTCGGGGTGTTGGCGTGCGATCGGCTGCAGCTGGGTCGCCAGCGCCGAGTCGTCGTAGCGGATCGCCATCGAGCGGCCCTTGTCGGCTTCGCCATAACGGCCGTCGCGTGCGTAACCACGCCGCGCCGAATGCACGCCCTGGCGGCCGCGCAGCAGCGCCTTCGTCGATTCCGGCAGCGCGTCCCAGGCGTCGTATTGATTGGCGAACAGCGTGTCGCCACCGACCGGCGGAATGATGTCGCCATAGAGCAGCGTCGCGGCCGGCGGGCTGGCCAGAAAACTCCAGTCGGAGTGCCAGCTGTCGGCAAAGATGGAGCTGGTTTCGTCGGCCTCGCGGCGCACCTGGGCCACATGCGGGTGGCCTGGAATCGACTCGAAATAGGGGTCGGGGCCGAACGGGCCGATGGCCTGGGCGAAACGTTCGAGGTCGCTCACCGACAGGGCCTGGTCGGCAAAGGCCAGCACCTGGTGCTTCAACCACAGCGAACGCAACTCGGCGAGCTGCGTGCCGTCCACCGGCACGGAAAGGTCCAGACCGCGCACCAGCGCGCCGCAAGGGGCGGGCTGAACATTGACCTCGATCGGCATGGCATCTCCCGGAGAACCGTCGGACATCGCGCACAGCGGTGGCGGCAATGAGAGTACTCTCCCCAACTTATGGCACAAACCCCTTACTTTCACGAACCTACCGGCGCAGTGCGTTTCTGGGTCCAGGTCGGTGACCTGTCGGTGGGGGCGAGCATCGGCAAGGAAACGCTGCACTACCGTTACCACGCGAACCGCACCGACGACGACCCGCTCGCCACCTACACCTCGAACGCGGCGGAAATCGACGCCGCGGTGCGGCGCAGGGTGGCGAAGGGCTCGATCGAGCCGGTGATGCTGCGCGAGCCCGACGTGCGCCCGGGGCTGAACGGCTAAGACCAGCGCAACGTCGGGGCTGTGTTCGGGCCGGCGGGTGGGCCGTTCGGTGAGGTGTTCCAATAGCGGGCTTTGCAGCCCCCCACCTTTGCCCACCGAAAGCCCGCATGCCCTCAATGCTCTACACCGCCTCCGTTCCGCTGTTCAACCAACTGCTGGGTGGCCTGGCCACCGTTCTGGCGAAGGCAGCGGCGCATGCCGAAGCCCGCAAGATCGAACCCAACGCGCTGCTGCAGGCGCGCCTGTTCCCGGACATGTTCCCGGTGCTGCGTCAGGTCCAGGTGGCATGCGACTTCGCGAAAGGCATCGCGGCACGGCTCGCCGGCGTCGAGGTGCCGACCTTCGAAGACAAGGAACAGAGTTTTGCCGATCTGCATGCGCGCATTGCCAAGACGCTGGCCTTCATCAACGGCCTGACACCCCAGCAGTACGACGGCAGCGAGGCGCGCGAGATCGTGACCCAGGCCGGCACGCCGAAAGAGAAGCGGTTCACCGGCCAGTCGTACCTGTTGACGTACGGGTTGCCGCACTTCTTCTTTCACGTCACCACGGCGTACGCGATCCTGCGCCACAACGGCGTCGAAATCGGCAAGAAAGACTTCGTCGGACTGGTTTGAAACGAGAGGCACGGCCATGAAGCATCGGCGATGGATACTGGCGGCGGGTACGGCGTGGCTGGGTGCCGCAGCGCTTGCAGGCCAGGCGCAGAATGCCGCGCCCCCTGGCGCCGCACCCCCCAGCGGCCCGTTGCGCAGCCTGACCGTGCTCGACTTCGAACTGGTCGACGACCAGAACAACCCGCTGACCAAGGCAGCGCAGGAACTGCGCCTGGTCAACGCGACGCGTCAGTTGCAGGCCGAACTGGCGCAACGCCAGCTCTACAAGGTCGTCGATCTCGCGCCCGCGCAGGCATTGCTGGGCAAGCTGCGCGACCAGCAGGAATACATGTACCGCTGTGACGACTGCGCGGCCCAGGTCGGCCAACAACTCGGCGTCGACCTGGTGATGTCGACCTGGGTGCAGAAAGTCAGTGAGCTGATCCTCAACCTGAATGTGCAGATCTACGACGTGAAAGCGCAGAAAGTGATGTTCAGCAAGTCGGTCGACATGCGCGGCAATGACGACGTGTCATGGAGCCGCGCGGTGCGCTACCTCGCGCGCGACATGGCCGAGAAGCGCGAGCGCAATCCGCGCTACGCGCAGTGAGCCTGACAGCACCGCACGCAGGCCTGTCACTCACGGTTTGCTTGCCGCCACGACCCAGTTCTCCACCGCGGGTTTGCCTTCGCGCAGCATGATGGCGGTGGCGGCGAGCTTGCCGTCGCGGACCATGCCCTTCCACGCCAGGCGGCCGTACTTCGGGCTTTGGGTTTCCACCTCGAAGGTGATGATGTCGCCTTGCGAGGTGCTCTTGTACGCCGCGTCGGAGTAGCCATAACGGTCGCAGGCTGATGAACGGAATCGCCCGTCCTTGAACGTGATGGTGTCCGCATCGCCCGACGTCTTGCCGCGTTCGATGAAAACGCCTTCAAACTTCCGGCCGTCAAGCGGGCCCGGTTCGGCCCCTGCGAGGCCCGCGCTCAGGGCCAGACAGGCCGCCGCGAGCAGCGTCACGCGTTGAGTCATCTTGGGCATCGCGCAATCTCCTTGCTGTTGCGTTGAAGATGCTCTACTTTTAGGGCAACGCAGGGCCGAGCGCCATACGCAGCCTTGCGTAGATGCCAAGCCGGGGCCCCGGCTTGAAGCGGAGGGATCATGGCGCCCTTGACGGAACAGGACCTGCATGCCAGCCTGCAACTGCTGCGCGCGGCGAGCGCCGCGGGCGGCGATACGCAGAGCTTCGCACGGGCCTGCATCGACGCCCTGCCGGCGCTGGTCGCCTCGGAGATCACGACGCTGTCGATTTGCGACCTGCGCCGCGGCCAACGCACGGTGATCGGCTCGCCCGACAACCGCCTCAGTGCGCAGGACCGTGCATGCTTCGATCGGTACTTCGACACGCACCCACTGGTGCGGTTTCACGCCCATCAAGCCGGCCGAGGTGCCCGTCGCATCAGCGACTCGATTCCGTTCACTCGTTTTCGCGAGACGGCGCTGTACGACGAGTACTACCGACGCATCCGCATCGACCATGCGTTGGCACTGCCGATCCAGGTTGACGCGGAAACGTTGGTCAGCCTGGTGTTGAACCGCCGCCGACGTGACTTCAGCGAGCGAGACTGCGCCGTGCTCGAACTGGTCCGCGAGCCGCTCTCGCAAATCTACCGGCATGCGCGCGCGCTGGAGAGCGCGCGGGCGACCCTTGACGCGCTGCTCGCCCTGAATGACGTGGGCAGCGAAGCTGCAGTGGCTGCAAACGCTGCTCCTTCACCACGGCGGCAGGCACGGGCGCATCGGCGGCCACTCGCCGCAGCAACGCTCGACTCGGCGTTGCTGACCGGGCGCGAACGCGAAGTCATCCACTGGGTCGCGGCCGGCAAGACCGACCGCGACGTCGGCGCGTTGCTGGGATGCAGCCACCGAACCGTGCAGAAACACCTCGAGCGCATCTACGCCAAGCTCGGCGTCGAAACGCGCACTGCGGCGGTGATGCGCGCGTTGAAGATCGATCTGCACTGAAGCCGCGCTTTGCAGCGCAGCGCGCAGTGCAGGTTCATTCGATCACTTCATCGGCACGCAGTCGCACCGCCTGCGGCACCGCGATGCCCAGCGCCCGCGCAGTCTTCATGTTGATCACAAGGCGGAACTCGCGCGGCTGCTCCATCGCCATCTCGGCGGGTTTGCCACCCTTGAGGATGCGCCCGGTGTACTGGCC
>JANNKS010000577.1:0-25612 GCA_031396425.1 Rhizobacter sp.
CGTGCGGCGCAGCGACGTACACGCCGCCGAACCGCATCAAACCCGGCATGATCGGGCCGGCGTGCCCGTACAACGAGGTGCGGCTCGACCCGGCGACGAGCGAGATCCTGGTGCGCGGCCGCAACGTCTTCATGGGCTACCTGAACCAGCCGGAAAAGACCGCCGAGACGATCGACGCCGAGGGTTGGCTGCACACCGGCGACGTGGGCACGGTCGACGCCGAAGGGTTCTTCCGCATCACCGACCGCATGAAAGACATCATCATCACGGCAGGCGGCAAGAACGTGACGCCCAGTGAATTCGAAAACGACCTGAAGTTTTCGCCCTACATCACCGATGCCGTGGTGGTGGGCGACAAGCGCGCCTACCTCACCGTGATCGTGATGATCGACCAGGAGAACGTCGAAAAATTCGCCCAGGACCGCGACATTCCGTTCAGCAACTACACCAGCCTGACGCGCGCCAAGGAAGTGCAGGAACTGATCTGGGGCGAGATCGAACGCGTGAACAGGAAGTTTGCGCGCGTCGAGCAGATCAAGAAGTTCTTCCTGCTCGAAACGCTGCTGACCGCCGAAGACGATGAACTCACCCCGACGATGAAGCTCAAACGCAAGTTCGTCGAGCAAAAATATGCGGATCGCATTGAAGCGATGTACCGCTGAGCGCCTCGAATCACACCACCCCGTGCAAACCCGAAGGAGAGAAAACATGAAAATTGTGCAGACCCTGTTGGCCGTGACCCTGGCCGCAGCGACTTCAATCGCAACCGCCCAGTCGCAGGGCGTGAGCAAGGCCGAGATCGTGATCGGCTCGATTCAAGACCTGTCCGGCCCGCTGGCCGGATTCGGCAAGCAGGTGCGCCTGGGCATGATGCTACGCGTCGACGAAATCAACGAGCAGGGCGGCATCAACGGGCGCAAGCTCAAGCTGCTTTTCGAAGATTCGGGCTACGACCCGAAGAAGGCGGTGCTGGCGGCGCAGAAGCTCGTCAACCAGGATAAGATCTTCATCATGGCCGGCCACATCGGCACGGCGCAGAACAACGCAGCGATGCCGGTCCAGTTCGAGAAGAACGTGATCAACTTCTTCCCGGTCACCGCAGCGCGCGAAATGTATGACCCGTTCCACCGCCTGAAGTACGCTTTCGCGGCCACCTACTACGATCAGATGCGCGGCTCGCTGCCCAAGCTGGTGAAAGAGAAGGGCGCCAAGAAGATCTGCACGATCTACCAGGACGACGAATTCGGCCTCGAGGTGGTGCGTGGCGGCGAAGCGGCGCTGAAGACCTTGAACATGGAGTTCGTCGAAAAGACCTCGTTCAAACGCGGTGCGACCGACTTCTCGTCGCAAGTGGCGCGCATGAAGGCGGCCGACTGCGACATGGTGGTGCTGGGCACGATCATCCGTGAAACCATCGGCACGATCGGTGAATCGCGCAAGACCGGCTTCAACCCGGTGTTCGTCGGTTCCAGCGCCTGTTACACCGACCTGATTCACAAACTCGGCGGCAAGGCGATGGACGGCCTGTACGCGACGATGACGGTTCAGAACCCCTACACCGACGAGGCGTCGCAGCCGATCCGCTTCTGGGCGAACAAATACAAGACCAAGTTCAACGAAGACCCGACGGTGTTCTCGGCGTACGGCTACGTCATCATCGATACCTTCGCGCTCGCCGCATCCAAGGCGGGCGCGAACCTGTCGACCGACACGTTCATCAAGGCGATGGACACCTTGAGCCTGCCCACCGACATGTTCGGTTCGGCACCCGCCTCGTTCTCGCCCACCAAGCGGCTGGGCAGCAATGCGTCACGCCTGTCGCAAATCACCGACGGCAAGTGGAAAGTCATCTCCGACTACGTCAAGGTCGATTAATGGCAGGGTGGAGGCGCCGCCGAAGCGGCGGCGCATCGGCGGCGAATTGACGTGGGTTCAGCGGACCGCGAACCGGCGGTATTCAGGCCACGATGTACGCAGCCGCTCCGGTGCACAGCAGTTTGCCCTGGGCGTCGCTGAACTCCATGCGCGTCGATGCGACCCGGCCGCCCAGGCGCAACACCTGGGCGCTGGCCTGGAACCGGGGGCCGGTGGCAGGGCGCAGGTAGTCGATGCGCAGGTCGATCGTGCCAAGCCGCATGAACCGTGCCATGCGCGCGTCGATCGTTTCGTCGCGATGGCGGGCGCCGATTGCGGCCATCACTGCCAGGCCGCCCAGCGCGTCCAGTGCGGCGCTGACCACACCGCCGTGCAGGCGCTGGTGCAGGTGGTGGCCGATCAGTTCGGGGCGCATCGCGATATGGCCGCTCACGCGTTCAGGCCCGAGCGAATCGATGCGCAGTCCGAGCACCTGGTTGAAGCTGATCTGTTCTTCGAACAGGCGCTTCAGCCTGGCGATGAACTCTGCTTCGAACGGTTCGCCTTCGCTCACACGCCAAGCTGGCGCGCTGCCAGTTCCTTCATGATTTCTTCGGCGCCGCCGCCGATCATCATCACCTTTACTTCGCGGTAGATGCGCTCGCTCTGGGTGCCGCGCATGAAACCCATGCCGCCCAGGATCTGCACCGCCTGGTCGGCGCAATGCTGCATCGTCTGGGTGGCGTGGTTCTTCAACAGGCAGAGCTCGGCCACCCACTCCGGGTCCGGCGGCGCGTTGCCTTCGTCGCGCCCGTTGACGTGGTCTTCGTGGCGCTGCACCAGGTCGTGCAGCCAGGCGCGCGTGCTGGCCAGCCGCATGCGCATGTCCATCAGCTTGTGGCGGATCACCTGCCGCTCGATCAGCGGCGCGCCGAAGGTCTGGCGCTGGCGCGCCCAGGCCAGGGCTTCTTCGTAGCACACGTTGGCAAAGGCGTTCGCGCCGGCCGACATCAACAGCCGCTCGGCGTTGAAGTTTTCCATGATGGCGCGAAAGCCAGTGTTCTCCTCACCGATCAGATGGTCTGCAGGCACGCGGCAATCCTGGAAGTGCAATTGCGCGGTATCGCTGCACCACCAGCCCATCTTGCTCAGCGCGGTGCGGGTCAGGCCCGGCGTGTCGCCCGGCACCGCGATCAGCGACACCCCGGCAGCGCCCGGGCCACCGGTGCGCACCGCCAGCGTGATCCAGTCGGCGCGCATGCCCGAGGTGATGAACGTCTTGTCGCCGGTGATGAGCCAGTCGGGGCCGTCGCGCCGCGCGCTGCAACGCAGCCGCGCCACGTCTGAGCCGCCACCCGGTTCGGTGATCGCCAGCGCGGCGATGCGCCGCCCGGCCAGCACGTCGGGCAGGATGCGCTGCTTGAGCGCTTCGCTGCCGTGCGCGAGCACTGGCGGCAGGCCGATGTTGTGCGAGAACAGGCTGGCCATCAGGCCACCGCTGCCGGCGCGTGCGATTTCTTCGGTGGCGATCAGCCGGTACCAGCCGTCCGCCGGTGTGCCCCCATAGGCCTCGGGGTAGCCCAGCCCGAGCAGGCCGATCTGCGCTGCCCGAGCATAGAGTTCGCGCGGAAACGTCTGCGCTTCATCCCACGCAGCCACGTGCGGCGCAATCTCGCGCTGGACGAACGCGCGCACGCTGTCGCGAAACGATTCATGTTCGGCGCTGGGGGTCATGTCAAGGCCCGGTGGTTTCGCCGTCTGCGGCCCAGGCCGCTGGGCGCCGCGCCGCGAATGCCGCCAGCCCCTCGGCGGGCTTTCCACTGCGCAAGGCAAGGGCGAACTGCAGCGCCGCGAAATCGAGCGTGGCAGCCAACGGTTGTTGACGGTGCTGGTGCGCGATGGCCTTGGTGGCACGGATTGCGTTCGGCTCGGCGCGCCGCAATTGAGCCAGCAAGGCCGCCAGGCGGGGTTCGAGCGCATCGGGTGACAGCACCTCGTCGGCCAGGCCGCAGGCCAGCGCATCGGCTGCCTTGAGCCGTTGGCCACTCAGCAACAGCCGCAGCGCTGCTGCTTCGCCCAGACGCGCGACGATGAAAGGCGTGATCTGCGCCGGCGGCAGGCCGAGCGTGACTTCGGGCGTGGCGAATTCGGCACTGGCGGCGGCGAATACGAAATCACAACAAGCGGCCAGGCCGGCGCCGCCGCCGAAGGCCGCGCCTTCGACCACGGCGAGCGTCGCGATCGGGGCGCAGTGGATCGCTTCAAGCAAGGCCCCGAACGCGCGGTTGAAGCCGATGATCGGATCGACCGCGCCGGCCGGTGCGGCCATCAGTTCGCGAAAGCGGCTGAAGTCGCCCCCCGCGCAGAAGGTGTGGCCGCTGCCACGGATCACGAGCGCGCGCAGCATTGGATTCGAAGCGGCCTGCAGCACTGCGTTGTGCAAGCTGTTGACCATCGCATCGGTCAGCGCGTTGCGCGTCGCCGGTGCGTCCAGCGTGACAAACAGGAATGCGCCGCGGACCTCGATGTGGACCATGCCGCTGTGCCCTCAGCGCCGCGCCGGCAGCGTGTGCATGAACTTGCAGATGATGCCCAGCATCACCTCGTCGGCACCACCGCCGATCGATGCCAGGCGCCCGTCGCGGAACAGGCGCGACACCGGGTTGTCCCAGGTGTAGCCCATGCCGCCCCAGTACTGCATGCAGGCATCGGGAACGGTGCGCAGCAAGCGGCCCGCCTTGAGCTTGGCCATCGAGGCCCATTCGGTCACGTCGCGCCCGGCCACATAGTGCTCGGTGGCCATGTAGGTCAGGCCACGCAGCGCTTCGATCTCGGTTTTCAGCTCGGCCAGCTTGAAGTGAACCACCTGGTTGTCGAGCACGCCGCGGCCGAAGATCTGCCGCTCGCGGGCATAGGCGGCGGTCGCCTCGACGCAGTTCAACAGGCCCTGGATCGCATTCGCCGCTGCCCAAAGCCGCTCTTCCTGGAACTGCACCATCTGGTAGGTGAAGCCGGCGCCCTCGTCGCCGATGCGGTTGCTCTGTGGCACCCGAACGTCGTCGAAGTGGATCAGCCCGGTGTCGCTGGACATCATGCCGATCTTGCGGATCTTCTTCGCCTTCGTGATTCCCGGCGTGTTCATCGGCACGATGATCAGGCTCTTGTTCTTGTGGCTCGCACCTTCGGAGGTATTCGCCAGCAGGCACATCCAGTCGGCCTGCAGGCTGTTCGTGATCCACATCTTGGCGCCGTTGATCACATAGTCGCCACCGTCCTTGCGCGCCGTCGTCTTGATCGCGGCGACGTCCGAGCCCGCGCCGGGTTCCGACACGCCGATGCACGCAACCTGTTCGCCGCGAATGGCCGGTGCCAGGAACTCGTGCTTCAACGCATCCGAGCCGAATCGCGCCAGCGCAGGAGTGGCCATGTCGGTCTGCACGCCAATCGCCATCGGAACGCCACCGCAGGCGATGTCGCCCAGTGCCTCCGCCATCACGACAGAATAGGAGTAGTCCAGCCCCATACCGCCATGGTCGGTTGGTTTCGTCAGACCGAGCAGACCGAGCTTGCCCAGACCGGCAAATACCTCGTGCGCGGGAAAGCTTTCCGCAGCCTCCCAGGCGTCGACGTGCGGGTTGATTTCATCGGCGATGAAACGCTTCAGCGTGCGCTTGATTTCTTCGTGTTCATGGGTCAGTTGCATCAGGGTTCCAGCGCGAACGGTGGCCGAGCGGCGGCGGATCGGATATTTATGCCAAGCAATTGCTTGGTAGATGGCAGGCAGTTTGCCTTTGCCGCCCCGCGGTTGTCAATCGTGATCGTGCGGCGCCGTCATGTTTTGGGAAACGGGATGCCAGATGGAAAAAAGCCCCGCGAACGGGGCCTTCGGCGAGCTTCGGTCAGTTCTTTACTTGACGCTCAGCACCCATTGAATGAGCTGTTTGGCTTCGGCCTCGCTCACCTGCGCATTGGCGGGCATGGGCACCGGGCCCCAGACGCCAGAACCGCCCTTGATGACTTTCTGCGCCAGCTTGTCGACGGCGTCTTTCTGGCCGGCGTACTTGGTGGCGACTTCCTTGTAGGCGGGGCCGACTAGTTTCTTGTCGGTCGCATGGCAGGCCATGCAGTTCTTCTTCTTGGCCAGGTCTTCACTCGCGAATGTCGATGTGGAGGCGATGGCGACCAGCGCCATCGTCAATGCGGGGAACAACTTCATGGTTTCCTTTCAGGCGGTTTGGGGGGTCTTGGTGCTCGAATTCGTGCCGGCGTACAGTCGCATCAACGGATTGTAGGAGTTCTGGTTGACGCGGGGCTTGCGCGGGGCTTGCGCGCCACGCAGTTTGGTCTGGAGGGCTGACGATGTTTTTCGTGGTGGTGGGTGTGATTCTGATACTGCTCAACCTGCTGGGCATCGGCCCGGTCGGGGAATGGACATGGACGCTCGGCGGCGACCTGTGGAAATTCGCTTTGCCCTTTGTGTTCGCGGTGGTGTGGTGGACCTGGGCAGACTCCAGCGGTTTGACGAAACGGCGCGAAATGGAACGCATGGACGAGAAGAAAGAGGCGCGCCGTGAAAAGAACATGGACGCCCTGGGCTTGAACACCCGTTCACGGCGCAAACGCAAGCCCTGAAAGGACTCGCAGTCCTTATTCGAACCGGTCCAGCACCGCCCCGGTACTCGCGCTCGACGCGTTCATCGCAAACTTGGCCAGCACGCCGCGCGTGTAGCGCGGGGCAGGGGCCTTCCACTCGGCACGCCGCTCGGCCAGCATGGCGTCGCTGACGTTGAGTTGCAGGCTCAGCGTGTGGGCATCGATGGTGATGGAGTCACCCTCCTGAATCAGCGCAATCGCGCCGCCCGCATAGGCTTCGGGCGCGACGTGGCCCACCACCATGCCCCAGGTCCCGCCCGAGAAGCGGCCGTCGGTCACCAGCCCGACGGTTTCCCCCAGGCCTTGGCCAATGAGTGCGCTCGTCGGGGCCAGCATTTCGGGCATGCCGGGTGCGCCCTTGGGCCCCAGGTAACGCAACACCATCACGTCACCGTCCTTGATTTTTCGCGCCATGATCGCCGCCATCGCGCTCTGTTCGTCGTCGAACACGCGCGCCGGCCCGGTCATCTTCGGGTTCTTCAGGCCGGTGATCTTCGCCACTGCGCCTTCGGGAGCCAGGTTGCCGCGCAGGATGGCCAGGTGGCCTTCACGGTACATGGGCTTGTCGATGGGGCGGATCACGTCCTGATCGGCACGCGGTGCGTCGGGAACGTCGGCCAGCGACTCGGCAAGTGTCTTGCCGGTGATCGTCATGCAGTCGCCGTGCAGCAGGCCGGCCTTGAGCAGCACCTTCATCACCTGCGGGATGCCGCCCGCCTTGTGCAGGTCGACGGCCAGATACTTGCCCGAGGGCTTGAGGTCGCACAGCACCGGAATCTTGCGCCTCATGCGTTCGAAGTCGTCGATCGACCATTCCACTTCGGCGGCATGCGCGATGGCGAGGAAATGCAGCACCGCGTTGGTCGAGCCACCGGTGGCCATCACGACGGCAATTGCGTTTTCGATCGATTTGCGCGTGACGATATCGCGCGGGCGGCGGTTCGCGTTGACGGCGTCGACCAGCACGCGCGCGGCGGCCTTCGCGGTGCTGACGATTTCGTCGTGCGGGTTGGCCATCGTGCTCGAACCCGGCAGGCTCATGCCCAGCGCCTCGAACGCCGAACTCATCGTGTTGGCGGTGTACATGCCGCCGCACGAGCCGCTGCCCGGAATCGCCAGCCGCTCGATCTGGCAGAAGTCTTCTTCGGTCATCTTGCCGGCGCTGAACTGGCCCACCGCCTCGAATACGCTGACGATGTTCAGGTCCTTGCCTTTGTAGTGGCCCGGCAGAATGGTGCCGCCGTAGACGTAGATGGCAGGCACGTTGGCGCGCAGGATGCCCATCATGCCGCCGGGCATGTTCTTGTCGCAACCACCCACCACCAGCACGCCGTCCATCCACTGCCCACCGACGCAGGTCTCGATGCAGTCGGCAATCACCTCGCGCGACACCAGGCTGTACTTCATGCCCTCGGTACCCATCGCCATGCCGTCGCTGATCGTGGGTGTACCGAAGATCTGCGCGTTGCCGCCGGCCTCTTCGATGCCCGCCACCGCCGCGTCGGCGAGTTTTTGCAGGCCCGAGTTGCACGGCGTGATCGTCGAGTGGCCGTTCGCCACGCCGATCATCGGTTTCTTGAAATCGGCGGCCTCGTAACCGAGGGCGAAGTACATCGAGCGGTTCGGCGCGCGCGCCACGCCCTCGGTGATGTTCCTGGAGCGCCGGTTCGAAGCCATCATGGTCCTCTGCGTGTGAACGGATGGGTGAACTATAGCGATCGATTTGACAGCCCAAGCCCGCCAAACAGGCCCGAGCAGGTGCCGCCCGCGCCTGGTCCGCCCGGGGCGCCCGCTTATCATGTCGGCATGCTCGTTCACCCTCAGTTCAGCCCGATCGCCCTGCAGCTCGGGCCGGTCGCGATTCATTGGTACGGCCTGACCTACCTCGTCGCGTTTGGCCTGTTCATTTGGCTGGCATCCAGGCGCATCCAGCAGGCGCCCTTTGCGCAGATGGGCTGGACGCGCCGCGAAGTCGAAGACCTGCTGTTCTATGGCGTGCTGGGGGTCGTGATCGGCGGGCGGCTCGGCTATGTGTTGTTCTACAAGCCGGGCTACTACGCTGCCAACCCGCTGGAGATCCTGGCGGTGTGGAAAGGCGGCATGGCCTTTCATGGTGGTCTGCTCGGCGTGCTTGCCGCGATGCTGGTGTTCGCGCGCGTGCGCGGCCGGCACTTCCTGCAGGTCACCGACTTGATTGCACCGTGCGTTCCGACCGGTCTGGCCTCTGGGCGGATCGGCAACTTCATCAACGGCGAACTGTGGGGGCGCGCCGCCGACCCCAGCCTGCCGTGGGCCATGGTGTTCCCGCAATCAGGCACGCCCACGCCCCGCCACCCCTCGCCGCTGTACCAGTTCGCGCTCGAGGGCCTGCTGCTGTTCGTGCTGCTGTGGATCTATTCGCGAAAGCCGCGCCGGCTTGGGCAGGTTTCCGGGGCCTTCCTGATGGGTTATGGCGTGCTGCGTTTCATCGCCGAATACTTCCGCGAGCCCGACAGCTTTCTCGGCCTGCAGGCGCTGAACCTGAGCATGGGCCAGTGGCTGTGTGTGCCGATGGTGTTGGCCGGCGTCGCGTTGTATGCCTGGGGTACGCGCCGGCCGCTCGAACCCCTGGAAGCGAGATGACGATGCGCCAGATCTTCCTCGACACCGAAACCACCGGGCTGAACCCGGAGGCTGGCGACCGCGTGATCGAGATCGGCTGCGTCGAAATGCTCAGCCGCCGCCTCTCGGGCAACAACCTGCATTTTTATGTGAACCCGCAGCGGCCCAGCCATGAAGACGCCTTCAAGGTGCACGGCCTGAGCGACGAGTTCCTGGCCGACAAGCCGCTTTTTGCGGATGTGGCGAAGGAACTGCTGGAGTACCTGGCGGGAGCCGATGTGATCATCCACAACGCTGATTTCGACGTGCGCTTTCTCGACGCCGAGCTAGAGCGGATCGACAAGCCGTCGATCGCACGGCACGTTGCGCGCATCACCGACAGCCTGGCGCTTGCGCGCGAAATGTTCCCGGGCAAGTCGAACTCGCTCGACGCCTTGTGCAAGCGACTCGAGGTCGACAATACCAGCCGCAGCCTGCACGGCGCCTTGCTGGATGCCGGCTTGCTGGCCGAGGTCTATGTGCGCATGACGCGTGGTCAGAAGTCGCTCGTGATCGACAGCAATGACATGGCCGAATCGGAACGCGGCATCGAAGCGGTTGACTTCAGCACCCTGAAATTCACCGTCATCGAAGCGCAGCCCGACGAACTGGCAGCGCACGAGGGCGTGCTGGCCGAGCTGGACAAGGCCAGCGGCGGCAAGACGGTCTGGCGCGCCGGCGCCGCCCGGTAGGCTCGCAAGCCTGTGGCACAATTCGGGTCCTTCCGGCCCACCACGCTGGGCCGATTGGGCGGTTAGCTCAGTGGTAGAGCACTGCCTTCACACGGCAGGGGTCGCAGGTTCGAACCCTGCACCGCCCACCAGGGAAATCAAGGACTTGGCGCAAAAGCCGAGTCCTTTTTTCTTGCCCGTAAGGAACTCTTGCGGAAGAGCGCGGCTGAATTCGCTGGATCTACCTGCACGGTTCTCAAGGGCGAAACAGCGGATCGTCATGCAGAACCGGGTATCGCCGCCGCTTGGCCAGGTCCGATCTGCCTAAACATCGCATGCAACGGGTGCAATGTACTTTCGACCGACGCGGAGCACCTTTCTCACGGCTCTTCGCTGTAGATGGTCACAGACTCAGACACGATCAACGGATTGTTCATGTGCTTGCACCGAACCGTCGCTTTCACGACGCCGTTGTCAATCGAAGACTGTCCTCGCAGCTTGAGCTCGAAACCCTGTTTCTTGCCTGCATCGATTCGCAGCATCTCGATGTATTCAACCGTGGTTCCGGCAGCCACCTTGGCTGACCTTGCCTGACTGCCTGCTGCGATCACTTCAATCTCGCGGGGAACCTCGACTCGCAGTTCAACATCCGTCGCATCGGCGGTGCCGCGATTGTCAATGCTTATCGTCAGACCAAACGGTTCGCCGGTGGCCATCGGGCCGTCAAGCTGACTGATGATGGCACTCACGTTATGAAGATCTTCGACAACTGTGGTGGAGACATGGCCTTCACTCTGAATTCCAACCTTTTCCAGAATGGTGACCACGCTTTCCATGCTGCCTGCTCGCGTCGGCATCAATTGCAGCTGCAGCTGTTCCTGGCGCCCCGCCCCCAGGCGACTGAGCAACCACGTCACCTGATGAGTCGACTCGTCGTATTGGCCGCCCATCGTTGATCCCATGTAGCGCATGCCCTTTGGAACTGTCTCGACAATTGTTGCTTCCAGGGCTTCGAGATTGGTCTCGTTTGTAATGGTGTTCACGTAGGTCGCTGCGCGATTCACAAAACGTCGTTTGGGACCTCGACGAACAATCTGCAATTGAGCACCAATGACTTCTGTGTGCCAGGCCGCGTTGGCAGCTGTGCCACTGGCTGTGGCGACTACCGCTTCGGCCGTATGCTCACCAAGTTCCCCGGCCTCCACTGCCAGCACGATTTCACGCTGCTCCCCGGGCTGTATTGCATCAATGTCGCATTCCAGGTCTCTCCCGTGAGAGTGCTTTAGACCGCCGCTGGCGGGCAGCAGAGTTCGGATCGACACGTTTCGTGCGACTCCGCTGCCTTCGTTGGTGATGACGTAGCGATAGACAACTTCCTCCCCGAGACGCACCTGGCCGGGTCCTTGCATCTTCAATCGCAGTTTCGGAGCCGTGATCACAGTGGTGGCCTGGACCCGAGATTTGAACTTGACCGAAGCCATTCCGTCGAGCAATCCTTCACCGGTCGGCGTCACACGGACGGTGATCTCTTCTGTTCCGCCAGGTTCGATCTGGGCGAAATCCCATCTCAACTTTCGCAAGCGAATGTCCAAGGCAGATCGTGGATTGGTGCCTTCCACCCTGGCGGCGGCGGTCACGTCGTCTTCCACGACGACGTCGTAGGCCGTTGCATCGCCTTCGTTCCTGACGAAGATCTTGTAGTCCAGAGGTGCACCCACGGTGGCGTTCTCGGGAGCCGACTTTTCCAGTACCAGATTCGGGCTCATCCTGCCCGACACGCGACGCGGGGAACCGTTCTGGCTCGAGTCTGCGCTGCGAATGCCGAGCGACGGAGATTCGGATGATTGGTACTGGCGGATCAGCTTGTCGTTGCGAGGTTCGTCATGACGACTTCCCGGCAAACCACGGCCTTCCCTGGATTGAACTGTCGTTGATTGATTGCGCACGGTGTCCTGAGGTCGCTGCTACTTGAATCCTTCGGACCAGAAGCACTGGTTCATGCTGGGGTCGTGCCACATCAAGTCCTAAAGGGTCTTGAATGCCTTGCCAGAGTAGGAGCTTCCTTCCACCGTGAATTTCGCCCGGTAAGGGCGCAACCCGGCCCCAGCAACAGCGGCAGGAACTGCGACAGCTGACACGGCCATCGATGCAGAGACGGACAGGGCATGCATTGGAGTTCCAATCAATGATTGATGTTCATTGAGATCGCCGCCAGTATGGCAAAGCCGCGGCTCCGAAGCACCATCAGATTGGGGGGCAGGGCCATCGAGCTCTGGCCCGTCGCACCGCGTGGCCTGGTTCGGTGCCCAAGCTCAGACTTGATCGCGCGTAGTAGTGCGCGCGGGCATGGCCGGACCACAGGGGACAGGCCACCAGCTTGTCAGGCCATCACACCGCAGCGAGCGCCTGTTCGAGTTTCTGCCTGACCTCAACCGCCATCGCGCCGACATCGGGGTGGTCGACGAGCGTCAGGACTGCGTTCGGGTCCATCACTTCCACGTGCACGTTGCCTTTGGCGTCTTGCCGCACGACGACGTTGCAGGGCAGCAGGGCGCCAATCTGCGGAACCGCTGCAATCGCGCGGCTCGCAAAGTGGGGGTTGCAGGCGCCGAGGATGCGATAGGGCGGCATGTCCTGCCCGATCTTCTTCTTCATCGTCGCCTGCACGTCGATCTCGGTCAGCACGCCGAAGCCGACCTTGGCCAGTTCCTCGGTGATGCGCTGCACGGCTGAATCGAAAGGCATGGACACGACTTTGCCGAACACGTATGAAGTCATCGATATCTCCTTAGGGGTGGGTTGATCAATGGGCGCCTGCGGGCAGGTGTTGTCGAATCCAGGCGGTCAGCTGCGCGGCGGGCAAGGCGCCGGAAAGCCGCGCCAGCTCGTTGCCGCCCTTGAACAGGATCAGCGTCGGAATGCTTCGGATGTTGAAGCGCGCGCTGGCGTTCGGCGCGGCGTCGCTGTCGACCTTGACGAAGCGCACCTCGGGCATCTGGCGCGCCACGGCGGCAAAGGTCGGTGCCATCGCCTTGCATGGCCCGCACCACTCGGCCCAGAAGTCGGCCAGCACGGGCAGCTCGGTGCCGGCCAGGAACTTGGGCAACGCGGCATCGCTCAAGTTGACGGGCGCGGCGGCCATCAGCTCGGTGCTGCAACGGCCGCACACCGGTGCGTCGCCAAGGCGTTGATCGGGAATGCGGTTCGTGGTGCCGCAACTCGGGCAGACCAGGTGCATGGCGAAGCTCCGCTCAAGTGCCCGGGCGGGCGCCGAGCTTGCGCATGATGGTTTCCATCAGGCACCATTTCGTCAGCGCGCTTTGCAGCAGGTTGACGCCGACGAAGGCAGTGAACGCCAGCCACCACTGGCTGACGAAAATCGGGCTGCCGGGAATGCCCAGCGCGAGTGACAGCAGGATGAAGCTGCCGGCGACGAGACGAACGAGTTGCCATGAGCTCATGGTGTTTCTCCTTGTGGAACGAGGGTTGCGGGAAGGGGTTCTGGAACAGTGACGCCGCCTGACGCAGCGCCCGCCGCGATGGCGCCCAGCCGCTTGCGGTAGGCCACGAAATAGAGCAGCGGTATCACCACCAGCGTCAGCACCGTGGACACCAGGATGCCGAAGATCAGCGAGATCGCCAGCCCATTGAAAATCGGGTCGTCGAGGATGAAAAATGCGCCGAACATCGCGGCCGCTCCGGTGAGCAGGATGGGCTGGGCGCGCGTGATCGCCGAATGCACGACTGCCTGCTTGAAGTCCACGCCTTCGCGCACCTGCAGATTGATGAAGTCGACCAGCAGGATCGAATTGCGCACGATGATGCCGGCCAGCGCGATCATGCCGATCATGCTGGTGGCGGTGTACTGCGAGCCCAGCAGCGCGTGGCCCGGCATCACGCCGATGATGGTGAGCGGAATCGGCGCCATGATGATCAACGGTGTCAGGTACGAGCCGAATTGCGCCACCACCAGCAGGTAGATCAGCACCAGCCCCACCGCATAGGCCGCACCCATGTCGCGAAAGGTCTCGTAGGTGATCTGCCATTCACCGTCCCACTTGACGGCGTAGTTTCGATACGGGTCGGTCGGTTGGTGGATGAAGTATTCGACCACGCTGCCGCCACCTTGTGGCTGGAGGTCGGCCAGGCGGCTGCGCATGCCGAACATGCCGTACAGCGGGCTGTCCACCTTGCCGGCCATGTCGGCCACCACGTAGTTCACCGGCAGCAAGTCCTTGTGATAGACCGGCTGTTCACGCAGCGTGTCGGAACGGATCACCAGCTCGCCGATCGGCACCAGCTTGCCTTCGGCGCTGCGCACCGTCAACTGCAGCAGCGCGTCGATGTCGCCTTGTCTTTCCGCAGGCAGTTGCAGCGTCGCGGCCGCGGGATACTTGGTGGCGTCGTGCAGGTAGCTCGTGGCCTCGCCGGCCAGGCCGGCGCGCAGCGTGGTGACGATTTCCCGCTGCGAAACGCCCAGCAGTGCGGCCTTGCGCCGATCGACGAGCAGCAGCGTGCGGGGCGCATCGGCGGGGCTGCTGTCGTCCACGTCCACCACGCCGGCGTGCGCCGCAAACATCGCGCGCACCGCCTTGGCGACTTCGCGACGGCCGGCGGCCTCAGGCCCATACACCTCGGCGACGATGGGCGCCAGCACCGGCGGGCCAGGCGGTACTTCGACCACCTTCACGTTGGCGCCGAAACGTTGGCCGATTCGCTGCAATTCGGGGCGCACACGCATCGCTATCGCGTGGCTCTGCGCACTGCGCTCGTGGCTGTCGACCAGGTTCACCTGCAGGTCGCCCACGGCGCCGCCGCTGCGCAGGTAGTACTGGCGCACCAGGCCGTTGAAATTGATCGGTGCCGCGGTGCCGGCGTAGGCCTGGTAGTCGGTCACCTCGGGAACGCTGGCCAGGTGGCGGCCAAGTTCGTGCAGCACCGCGGTGGTCTTTTCCACCGGGGTGCCGGCCGGCATGTCGACGATGACCTGGAATTCCGACTTGTTGTCGAACGGCAGCATCTTCAGCAGCACCAGCCCGAAGATCGGCAGCGCCACGGAAATGGCGATCAGCAGGGCGACACCCACACCCAGCAGGCCCCGATTGCGGCCACCCCGCCGTTCGTCCAGCAAGGGGCGGAAGATGCGCTGGAACAGCGGCGCGAGTCTGGCCGCCAGACCATGGGGCTGGGCCGCGTGGGCCGCAGCCTCGTCGCTTGCCGCCCGTTGCGGTGTGGCTTTCATCCACAGCCGCGCCAGCCAGGGCGTCACGGTGAATGCGACGGCGAGCGAAATCAGCATGCCCATGCTGGCGTTGATCGGAATCGGGCTCATGTACGGGCCCATCAGGCCGGAGACGAAGGCCATCGGCAGCAGCGCGGCAATCACCGTCAGCGTCGCCAGGATCGTCGGGCCGCCCACCTCGTCGACGGCGCCGGGAATGATTTGCGTCAGCGTCCGGTCCGGGTACAACTGCTGATGGCGGTGGATGTTTTCCACCACCACGATCGCATCGTCGACCAGGATACCGATCGAGAAGATCAACGCGAACAGCGACACCCGGTTCAGCGTGAAGCCCCAGGCCCAGGAAGCGAACAGCGTCGCCGCAAGCGTCAGCACGACCGCTGTGCCGACGATCGCCGCTTCGCGCCGGCCCAGCGCGATGAACACCAGCGCAACGACCGATGCGGTGGCGAACAGCAGCTTCTGGATCAGCTTCTTCGCCTTGTCGTTCGCCGAGGCGCCGTAGTTGCGCGTCTGCGCCACCTGCACATTGGCCGGAATCACGGTGTTTTTCAGGCTCTCGATGCGCTGCATCACGGCGTCGGCGACGTCGATGGCGTTTTCGCCAGGCTTCTTGGTCACGCTCAGGGTCACGGCGGGAAACTCCGAACCGTCCTGGCCCGCGACACCGTGCCAGACATAGCGCGCCGGCGGCAATGCGCCGTCGACCACGGTGGCCACATCCTGCAGGAAGACCGGCTTGCCTTGGCGTACGGCCACCACCAGTTCGCCCACCTCGCGGGCGTCCTTCAGGAACGGGCCGGATTCGAGGGCGACGGCGCGGTTGCCCGACAACAACTCGCCCAGCGGCAGGCCCAGGCTGGCGGACTGCAGGGCAGCGCGCAGGTCGGTCACGGTCACGTCGGAGCCAGCCATACGGGCGGTGTCGAGTTCGACCCGAACGGCGCGACCCGGACCGCCGATGGTGCTGACTTCGCGCGTGCCGGGCACACGCTTCAAGTCGGCTTCGATGCTGTGCGCCACGCGCTCCAGGTCGTAGGCGCCTTTGGCGACGTCCTTGCTGAACAGCGTGACAGTGACGATCGGCACGTCGTCGATGCCCTTCGGCTTGATGATCGGCGCCAGCACGCCCACGCCGGCGGGCAACCAGTCGGCGTTCGAGTTGACCGTGTCGTACAGACGCACCAGCGCTTCGGTGCGCGGCACGCCGACCTTGAACTGGACCGTCAGCACCGCCAGGCCGGGGCTGGAGATCGACATCACATGTTCCACACCGGAGATCTGCGACAGCACCTGTTCGGCGGGGGTCGCCACCATCTGCTCGACATCGCGGACCGCTGCACCCGGGAACGGAATCAGCACGTTGGCCATCGTCACGTTGATCTGCGGCTCTTCTTCGCGCGGCGTCACGAGCACGGCGAAGGCGCCCAGCAGCAGGGCGAGCAGCGCCAGCAGCGGCGTGATCTGCGCCGTCTGAAAGAACGCGGCGATGCGTCCGGAAACCCCGAGGCGGGTGTTCATCGAAAGGCCTGCCTGCGCATCAGTGAAGCCGCGCCGCTTTTTGGGGGTCGAGCGCCACCTGCTCACCCGCCGACACGCCGCTGAGCACCTCGACCTTGTCGGCCGAAACGGCGCCCAGGCGCACCTGGCGCAACAGCGCAACCCCATCGGCACCCACCACGTACAGCCCGGTCATCTCGGCACGCCGCACCACCGCACTGGCCGGCACGCTCAGTCTCGCCTGGCCCGCAGTGGCGCCGGGCAACCAGGCACGGGCGAACAGGCCCGGTGCAAGTGCCGATGTATCCGCGCCCGTGCGGGCAGGCAGGTCCAGCCGGACCTGCACGCTGTGGGTTGCGGCGTCCAACATCGGCAGCACCGTCGTGCGCGTGGGCACGACCCAGTCGCGCCCGGCGGGCAGGCCGGGCAGCTGAACCTTCACGGCGACGTCCTTGGTGGGGCTGGGTGCTGAACTGCGCAGGCCCGCCAACCCGGCCGCTGACTGCGGCACCCAGATCGTGACGCGCAGGGTGGCGGGGTCGTAAAGCGTCAACAGGGCCCGGCCCGGCATTGCCATGTCGCCCAACGCGACCGGCACCTCCGACACGATGCCGCCATAGGGGGCTTTCACGACGAAGAAGCCCGTTTGCGTCCGCGTCGCGCCAGCCTGCGAGAGCTGCACCGCCACCTGGGCCTGGGTCGACTTGAATTGGGATTCTGCACTGTCCAGCGCGGCCTGGCTGATGTAGTTCTTCTGGAACAGCTGCCGCTGGCGCTCGAAGTCCTTCGTTGCGATGTCCAGCGCGGCACGCGCGGCCTGGACCTGCGCGTCGCTGGCTGCGGCACTCTGGTCTGCCGCTCGCGCATCGATGCGCGCCAGCACCTGGCCGGCCTTGACCGTGTCGCCAACCTTCACGTCAAGCGCGACTACGGCGCCGGACACTTGCGCCGCCAGGACGGTGTGCCGCACGGCCTCGACGACGCCGTCGAAGCTCGCAAGCCGTGCGTCGGCGTCCAGCTGAACCGGGGCGGTGGCCAGCGCGGCCGATGGGGCAGCCGTTGCCGCCGCCGCCACGCCGAGCAGCAGCCCGGCGGCCAAGGCCATCGAAGCGCGACGAAGACAGCTGACAAGAGGATGTGGCATCACCGGCGGAATCAACGAGTTGGCGTGAACCCGGGCAGCTTGGGGCCAGCGCGATCGTGTGGCGTTGACGCCCATCAAGGCGCGCTGTTCGCAACCCGCTTGGCGGCACCCTCCCGACCCGTTGTTCATGCATTACCCTTTGAGTACTGGACGTCCGCAGCATCGCCGATGCTGCACCGCGTGTCTGCAACGTGGGTAGCACAGCGCCCTCCACGGCGCTTGACTGCGGGCGCGGCATGCCTCTTCGTACAATCCGCGTCTTGCCCCGCGCGCTGCCGCGCAGCGAACCCGAGGACCGGCCGCGACTGCCCCGGTCCGTGGCGTTGCCACCCTCTTTGCGGTGGCAGGCGAGCCGCCAGGAATGTTTCATTGACGGGGGAGACTCGACTGAATCAAGCCGAAACCACGCGTGCCCTGCTGCTGGCGCGCTTTCCGGTGTTCGCGCAGCTGCCGGCCGCGCGTCTGGAGGACCTGCTTTCGGGCGCCGCGCTGCGCCATGTGCCCGCCGGGACTGTGCTGTTCGAGCCAAACATGCCCTGCGAGGGCTTTCCGCTCGTGCTGGAAGGCAGCGTTCGCGTCGTCAAGGGCTCCAGCGGGGGCCGCGAAATCCTGCTGTACCGCGTGAGCCCCGGGGAGGGCTGCATCCTCTCGGGCGGGTGCCTGCTCGGCCACAACGAATACGCCGCGCGCGGCATCGCGGAAGACGAGGTCACGCTGCTGGGCATTACGCCAGCTCAGTTTCAGGACCTGATCCTGCAATTCCCGCCGTTTCGCCGCTTCGTGTTCGACATGTACGGCGCGCGCCTGGCCGAGGTGATGGAATTGATCGACGAAGTGGCGTTTCGCAAGCTTGACAGCCGCCTGGCGCGCCTGCTGGTGCAGCGCGGCCCGGTGCTCAACGCCACCCACCAGAACCTGGCCGATGAGCTGGGCAGCGTGCGGGTTTTCGTGAGCCGCATGCTGCGCAGTTTCGAAGAGCGCGGCTGGGTCAGCCTGGAGCGCGAACGGGTGACGGTGGTCGACCCCAAGGCACTGATGGAGTTTTCGAACCGCTAGCGCCTGAGTGGCGCCGACGCAACGCGGTGCCGCTGGCCAGCAGCGCCGCCAACTCTGTGGTCGGCCTTGCGGCCAGCCGCACCGCCGGCGAATCAGCGGCGCTGGCCTTCGCCGAGCAGTTGCGGCATGCCGGGGCCCAGCTTGCCGTCGGAGCGCGCAGAGAGGTAGGCGAAAAGGTCCAGCACGTGCGGGTTGACCTTGGGGTCGGTCTCCCAGGCCGGCATGCTGACCTGGCCGCGGGGGCCGCGCTCGCGCCGCATCACCTCGGCCAGCATGGCCTCGCGGACCGCGCTTCGGTTGTCGCTGTTGACTTCGCCTTCGGGCAGCACGATGCGGTAGCTCGTCAGCACCTTGGTCGCGAAGGCGCGCGGCGTCAGGACTCTGACGCGCTCAAGCAGGTTCGGCGCAACGTCGGTCCCGAGTGCGTCCACGCCATGACAGCCGAAGCAGGTGGTGTGGAAGAGGCGCCAACCGGTGAAGGTGCCGCGGTCCACTTTGCCGTCGACGATGCGGTAGTCGCCCGGCACTGGCTCGGTGCTGGGCTGTGCGGGCAATGCGGGCGAGCTCAATGCGAGCACGCCGGCCGCCAAACACCCGACGACGCTAGACACGGTGGCTTGGGTTCTGCACATGATTCTCATTCGCTCCGGCTCCGCTCCTGGGGTTCAAAGTCTGGCCTGCCGTCGCTGGTCGCTATTGAGCCAACGCAAGGTATCAGGGTCAAGGGCGGCAAATCAGCCTGCGCGCGGCGCACCGGCGGCTCGACGCCTTGGGCGACTTCAAGAGGCAGCGCTGCGACTGCCGGCACCGCTTTGGCGCCCGGCAGCTTCAGGTGGGCGGCCCCCCGCCGAGGGCTTTGTCACTGGACCTTGAGAAATCCGCGGTTCGGGAGTTTGCTCGAATCGATAGATGGTCGCGTTCAAGTAGCGTGCCACTTCCAGAATGTCGGCCTCTGCCCAGCCCAGTGCCGCAGCGCCCTGCCAACGCCGCACCTGAACCTGCAGGCTGCTCCAGTCGGTGGCGGCGCGTTGGTCGCGCCAATGCATCTGCTGGTTGTGGCAGCTGATGCAATGCGTTGCGTAGAGCAATTCACCGCGCGACTGGGCGAGGGCGGGCGTGGCCACGATGAACCCGCCAACGAGTACACCCAGGAGGGCCGAGATCGGCAAACGCATCGATGCGCGGCGAGACTGCAATCTCTCGGAGCCCGGCCTCTGGTGTCGCGGCCGATCCTTTGCCAGCCGTGAATCGCCTTCCGGCGATCCACGCGCGGGCTCGGTCATTCGGCTTCGTTGCGGTTGGGGAATCTTCCCGCCTTTCAATGCAGGCACGGCACGCTCCTTGTACTGAGGGCTCCGATTGGGCGCGTTATTTGCGCTGGCGCCTTTGATGCACAGCAACCGAGGACTGGGGTTCGGTCGCTCGGCCTGCGCCGCAACTGCGGAATATCTGCGCGGGCGACGGGTACAAATGCCATGGCGCAAGCCGACGTTGCGAAGTAAGCTAGGGATTGACGCCCGGCGTAGTGCGTTCAAGCATTGGCTTGCGCGCTTCCGCCCCGTCGGAAAAGCCAGACCAGGCCCGCCATGACCACCCCCGACCGGATTGGAAAGTACTCGATTCTTCGACCCCTGGGCAAGGGCGCGATGGGCATGGTGTACGAGGGGTTCGACCCCGTCATCGAGCGCAAGGTGGCGATCAAGACAATCCTGTCTGAACACCTTGCTGATGGCGGCGCCTCGGCGATTGCGCGCTTCAAGCGCGAGGCGCAGGCGGGTGGCCGGTTGCAGCACCCAGGCATCGTGGCCGTCCATGAATATGGCGAGGATCAGAATTTCGCCTACATCGTGATGGAGTATGTCGAGGGCCAGGAACTGCGCAAGTTGATGCGCGAGCGTGGTCGCTTCGAATTGAGTGATTCGCTGGAGGTGATGCGCCAGTTGCTCGCCGCGCTGGGCTACTCCCACGAATGCGGGGTCGTGCACCGCGACGTCAAGCCGGCCAATGTGATGGTCTTGAGCGGGCTGAAGATCAAGGTGATGGACTTCGGCATCGCCCGCATCCAGAGTTCATCGATGACGCAGGTCGGCACCGTGCTGGGCACGCCTACCCACATGGCGCCCGAACAGCTGATGGGTGAAACCGCCGATGGCCGCACCGATCTGTGGGCCGCCGGGGTGATCTTCTACGAGTTGCTCACCGGCCGCAGCCCGTTTGCCGCCGATTCACCCGCGGCCGTGATGCACCGCGTGATGCAGGGTGAACCGATGCCGCCGTCGCGCCTGCTGGCAGAGGTGCCGGCGGCGTTCGACGCCGTCATCGCCCGCGCGCTGACGAAGGACGTGGGTCAACGTTATCAGTCGGCGCAGGAATTCGTCCAGGCGCTCGCGCAGGCGATCGAACGCATCGCGTCCGACCGCACCGTTCCCATGCTCGGGCGAGACTCGGCCCAGGACACCAGCCAGGACAAGACGGTCTGGCTGCAGCAGACCGTGTTCGACCCGGCGCGCACCGTGGTGCCGCCGGTCACGCTCGATCTTCCGCCCGAGACGCTGGCGGCGATCGAAACCTCATTGAAGGAATTGATCGGCCCGATGGCGCGACACGTGATGCGTTCCACAGCGAGTCATGTGCACAGCGTCGACGAGTTTCTCAGCACGCTTGCCGACAAGATTCCCGATCTGGCCGAGCGCGAAGGCTTCAAGCTGCGGATCGGTCGCCTGAACAAACACGGCGGCGTGCCAGGCCAGGGCTTGGCCACCCTGCCGGGCGACAGGTCTCAGCCACGCCCCCCGTTTGCTTTCGACGCCCAAATCCTGGCGCGTGCCGAAAAGCAGCTCGCCCATCACGTTGGGCCGTTGGCCAAGGTGTTGATCAAGCGCGCCGCAAACGACTCCGGCAACGTCAGCGAGCTCTATCGCAAGCTGGCTGAGCACATTGATTCAGAGCCGCTGCGCAAGGTCTTTCTCGACTCGCTGCGCTGAGCTGGCGTGCCCGAAGCCGGCCGTGACTAGGCGGCTTGAGCGGCAACTTCAATCCGGGCGCGCCACTCCTTGGGGTCGCGAAACGTCAACGTGCACCCCGAGCAGCGCAACAGGCTGGTCGGCCGAATCGCGCCTTCGCCATTGCGATCGAACACACTGCGGTAGCTGGTCGAACCGCACAGGCGGCAGCTGTAGTGAACTCGGGCTGCGGGGGTCATCAGTTGAATCATTCCGGGACTCCGTGAATACTGGACTGGTTGGCCGTGCCGCTGCGCAGCGTACTGCGCGGGTCCAGTGCCGGGCGAGCGCAGCCCCCTAAAACTAGGGAAACCCCCGCATTTGAATGGAGGGTTTACCCGTATAGAAAGTGGGCAACCCGCTGCATCGCATCGCGGCAGCCAGGCTCGACTGAAGGCGCATACTGATGCACTTGCAGCGGACCCAGCCGGGGGATTGAGATGACCTGTTATTCACGAACTGTTGCCCGACCTACCACCGCGCGGGCGGGATGGGCAACGCTCGCGCTGACGCTGTTGGTGCCGTGGGCGGTCCAGGCCCAGGACTATCCGGTGCGGCCGGTCAAGATCATCGTGCCCTTTGCGGCGGGCGGGCCGGCCGACATTTATGCGCGCTTCATCGGCCAGCGGCTGCAGGAGGCGCTGGGGCAGAGTTTTGTCGTCGACAACCGGCCTGGCGCGGGCAGCGTCATCGGCACCGACGCGGTGGCCAAGAGTGCGCCGGACGGCTACACGCTGCTGCTGATGTCGAATGCGCACACGGTGAACGAATCGCTGATGCCCAACAAGCCATTCCAGCTGATGCGCGACTTCGAACCGGTGGCGCCGATCAATGCGTCCGATCTGGTGTTGGTCACCAAGGCCGACCTGCCGGTCAGTACGCTGGCGGACCTGCTGAAGATGGTGCGCGCCAAACCGGGCGGCCTGTCGTATGCGTCGAGTGGCCCGGGTACGCCGTATCACATGGCCGGCGAGTTGTTCAAGGCGATGGCGGGCGTGGCAATCGTGCACATTCCCTACAAGGGCAGCACGGGTGCACGCACCGATGTGCTGGGCGGCCAGCTCGAGATGATGTTCGACGCCGTTCCGACGATGGTCGAGCACATCCGCAGCGGCAAGGTGAAGGCCTTGGGCACCACGGGCACGCAACGCTCGGCCGTGTTGCCCGACGTTCCCACGGTCTCGGAAGCCGGAGTGCCAGGCTACGAAGCCACCATCTGGCTTGGTTTGATGGCGCCCAAGGGCACACCAGCGTCGATCGTGGCCCGGTTGAACGCGGAAGTCGGCCGCATCGCGGGGCAGGCCGACGTGCGGCGCGCCTGGGGTGCACAAGGAGCCACACCGATGGTGATGGGCGTTGCCGAGTTCACCCGCTACCTGAACGACGACATCGTCAAATGGGCGCGCATCGTCAAGTTTTCCGGCGCGACGCCGGTGCAGTGACCCGCCGCCGTTGCCGATCGGCGCTCGGCCGGGTTGGCCAGCGACGTGGTGCGTGCGGGGTGCAGAGGCAGGAATCAGCATGAGCGCCGTCCTCAACGTGTTGTGTGCCGGCGCGGTGCAAAGCCTGCTGACGGCCCTGCAGGCGCGTTTTCTGGCCGAAACGGGCTGTACGCTCGTGACCCGCTTCGGCGCAGTCGGCGCACTGCGTGAGGCGTTGCTCGAGGGCGCTGCCTGCGATGTGATGATCGTCACCGATGCCATGGTCACGGCACTGGGTGCGGCGGGCCATTTGCGACTGGAAAGCCGAACCGTGCTGGGCCAGGTTCAGACGGGCCTGGCGGTGCGTGCCGACGACGCGCCGCCGCAGGTGGCTACCGGCGCGCAGCTGGCCGCTGCGGTGCGCGCGGCCGACGCCATCTACTATCCCGACCCGCTGCGCGCCACCGCCGGGGTGCATTTCGCCGACGTGCTGCGCCGCCTCGGCGTGCTCGACGAGGTGCTGCCACGCTGTCACACCTTTGCGAACGGCGCGACGGCGATGCGCGCCCTGGCCGCCTCGCGAGCGCCAGGTCAGTTGGGTTGCACGCAGGTCAGCGAGATCTTGTTCACGCCCGGGCTGCGCCTGGTCGGCGCGCTGCCGCCAGGGTTCGGGCTGGCCACAGCCTATTCGGCGGCGATCGCCCAGGCGTCGGGCCAGCGTGAATCGGCCGCTGCTGCACTGCTCGATCTGCTGGGCAGCGCCCAGACGCAGGATCTGCGCCGCCAGTTGGGCTTCGAGGCGGCGCCTTCGGCCTGACGGTTCAGCCCGGCCCGGTCGGCCACACTTCGCGCAACAGCGGTTGACCGTCCACCCAGGCCAGCAGCGACTCCGCTGCGTCCTCGTAGAACTGCTCGAAGACCTGCTGGCACGCGAACCCGACGTGGGGCGACAGCACCAAGTTGGGCGCGTGCAGCAGCGGGTTGTCGGCGGCCAGCGGTTCCGCAGCGAATACGTCCAGCGCGGCAGCGCCGGGCTGGCCCTTCTTCAGGGCTTCGACCAGGGCGGCTTCGTCCACCAGCGACGCATGCGAAGTGTTCACGAAGATCGCGTCGGCGCGCATTTGCTCGAAGCGCTGCGCATTGAACAGGTGGCGCGTGGCGTCGCTGGCCACCAGGTGCACGCTGATGACCTTGCAGGTCTGCAGCAGCTCGTCGAAGCTGACGGCCGTGGCGTCGCGCGAAGCCGCGCGCGCCATCGTCATGTGCGGGCTCCAGGTGACCACGTCCATGCCGAACGCCTGCGCCACCGCATCCATGCGCGAGCCGATGTCACCCAAACCCACCAGGCCGATGCGCTGGCCGTACAACAGGGTTGGAATCGCCCCGGGTTCGCGCCAGCGCCCCTGACGCGCGCCCTGGTCGCCCTGGGGCAGGCGCTTCGCGGCCGCCAGGATGAGCGCCCAGGCCTGTTCGCAGGCGCTGATGCGCGCCGGGCCGAAGCGCGTGCAGCTGACCGGAATGCCGCGCTCGCGCAACGCGCTCAGGTCGATCGACTCGTTGCGGTTTCCCGTGAACAACACGTATTTCAGTTGGCGCAAGTCACGGATGATTTGCGCCGAGAAGGGCGTTCGATCGCGCATCAGCACCACCGCATGGGCGGGGCGAAGGGCTTCGCTCAGCGCCGCGCCGCGCAGGGGCTCGTGGAAAAAGCGCAATTCGGCTTTGCGTTCCAGCGCCGACCAGTCGGCAGAGTCGCGAGCAACATGCTCAAGATCGTCGAGCAGCACAATGATGGGGCGTTCAGACATGGTGCAACACGTAGTGAAAATCGTTGGAGACCTGGCCCCGCCCGGGCATTCCAGGGCAGGGGTCGCGAACCTGGCCCGGTTCGGGCTGTTCGCAATTGTGCCTGCGTGCATTTGGCGCCTCTGCGGGGCCACGTGTGCGATGTGCACGGGTTAGGCTTCGCGGCATGGATCAGGTCGATGCAGTGGTGGTGGGCGCGGGCGTGGTCGGCCTGGCCATTGCACGCGCGCTGGCGCTGCGCGGGCTGGAAACGGTGCTTGTCGAACGGGCGGACGGGATCGGCACGCAAACCAGCTCGCGCAACAGCGAAGTCATACACGCAGGGCTCTACTACCCGCCGGGAACGCTCAAGGCACGCCTGTGCACGCGTGGGCGTGACCTCCTGTACGCCTACTGCGCCGACAGCGGCACTGCCCACCGGCGCTGCGGCAAGTTGCTGGTGGCGACGCAGGCGGCGCAACTCGCCGGCTTGCACGAGATTGAATTGAACGCGCGGGCGAATGGCGTGTTGGACCTGCGCCGCCTGAGCGCCGCCGAGGTGCACGCCCTGGAGCCGGCCGTGTGCAGCGCGGGCGGTCTGCTGTCGCCGTCGACCGGAATCATCGACAGCCATGCGCTGATGT
>JANNKS010000362.1:0-6746 GCA_031396425.1 Rhizobacter sp.
GATGCCACCTTCTCGGCGCCGGCGATGCCCAAGTCGGGCCACATGGCAAACCAGCACGCGAAGGTGGCGGCGGCGGCGATCATCCAGTTGCTCAAGGGCCAGCCGGTGAGCGAAGCGCCGGTGGTGATGAACACCTGCTACAGCTTCGTCACGGCGCGCGACGTGATCCACGTCGCCTCGGTACACCAGTACGACGCGAAGGACAAGACCTTCAAGACGGTGCCGGGTTCGGGCGGCGTGTCGGCGGCCGCGAACCAGGTCGAGGGCCGCAATGCGCTCGCCTGGGCGGCCAACATCTGGGCCGACATGCTCGCGACCTGAGGCTCACCGGCCTCGGGTCGGGCGAAATTCGGCTCGCAATCTCAAGCGCGTCGTGCGCGTCAGGCACGTCGACGCGGGGCTACGGCTCGAAGGCGTCGGCGTACTGCACGTAGCGGTTCTTGCCGCGCTGTTTGGCCAGGTACATCGCGGCGTCGGCGCGGTGCAGCAGCTCGGCGGCGTCGGCGCTGTCCTGCGGGCCCAGGCTGATGCCGATGCTCAGCGTGACCAACACCTCGCGGCCCCCTTCGAGGGCGAAGGGCTGCGCGACCGCGGCAATCAGCTTGTCCGCCACGGTGCTGGCCGAATTCGATTGCGCCAGGTTGCCCGCCAGCACGACGAACTCGTCGCCACCCAGGCGGGCGACGAAATCTTCCACCCGCACGGCTTCTTTCAGTCGGCGCGCCACCTCAGCGAGCACCGCGTCGCCTGCATGGTGGCCGAACGAGTCGTTGACCTGCTTGAAGCCGTCGAGATCGAGAAACATCACGCCCAGCGTGCTGCCGAGCCGCAGCGCAGAGGCTGCCATGGCCTCGATCTGCGGCTGCAGCGCGGCACGATTGGGCAGGCCGGTCAATGCGTCGATGCGCGTCAGGCGCGCCTGCGCGGCCTCGGTGCGGCGGCGCTCGGTGATGTCGCGCAACACCAGCACCGCGCCGAGCACACGCGGCCCATCACGCACCGGCGAGGCCTGCACTTCGATCGTTGTCGGCTCGTCATCGGGTCGCGCACGCATGGTCCCGGTTTCAGGTGCGGTCGGACGCCCGCTGGCCAGCGCGCGCGCCGCAAGGTCAGCCAGGGGCTCGCCGCCCTGGGTGTCAAACAACGCGACGACTTCGCCCACCGGCGTGTTCAGCACCTGGTCGCCACGACAACCGAGCAACCGCTCGGACGTCGAATTCATGAACTGCACACGCCCTTGCTCGTCGGTTGCGATCACCGCGTCAGACAAGCCCTGCAGGGTGCTGGTCAACCAGCGCATGGTCGCACCCTGTTGTTTCTCCAGGCGATGCCGAACCAGGGCCACCTCGATGGCGTTGCGCAGGTCGGCAGGGCGAAACGGCTTGATCAGAAACCCATGCGGAGCGACCTGCTTGACCCGCTCGACGGTGCCCGCGTCGCCATAGGCGGTCAGGAAGACCACCGGCACGTCGAACTCGGTGTGGATGCGGCGTGCCGTCTCGACCCCATCGTGCGAACCCTTGATCACGATGTCCATCATGATCAGGTCGGGTTGCTGGGCGATCGTCAATTCCATCGCGCGCCGACCGCTGCTGGCGATGCCCACCACCTCGTAACCGAACGTGCGAAGCTGTTGTGACAGGTCCAGCGCGATGACCGCCTCGTCTTCGACGATCAGCACCCGCGCCTTGCTGCCCGGGCCAGGCCCGGCGCCGGCGGGGGCCACCGGCAATGCGCTTTGAAGGTCGTCGGTCAGCATGCTCAACTGCGCGCGAATCAGGGTGCTGCATTGTCAGGGCAAACGCACCCTGGATCGGTCGATCGCGCCGCTGGCGTTGCGAACCGTTTCTTCGCTGACGAACCCGGTCAGAGGCTACCCACGGGCGACGCCGCTCAGAGCGGCTGCGCCGGAGGACCGGCCTGTGTCGCGTCGGCCGCTCAGGCCCGGCGCAACTCGATCCAGAAGGTCGAGCCGACGCCAAGCTCACTGCTGAATCCGAGTTCGCCCTGCATCAGCTCGGCCAGCCGTTTCGAGAATGCCAGCCCGATGCCGGTGCCGGCCACGCCGCTGGCCTGGGCGCCCAGGCGTTCGAACGAGCGGAACAGCAGGTCCTGTTTGTCGGGTGCGATGCCGACGCCGGTATCGGTGACCGCGACGCGAATCCGGTCGGGCCCGCCTGGCGTGCAAGTCACGTGCACCTGACCGCCCTGGCGGTTGTACTTGATGGCATTGGACAGCAGATTGACCAGCACCTGCGTCAAACGCGTCGGGTCGGCGGTGACGTTCACGCCGTCAGCCGCTGCATCGATCGTCAGCGTCACCTGCTTCTTGGCGGCCAGCGGCCGAATCAGCCGCTCGGCCTGCGCCAGCGCCGTCGCCACCGCCACTGGCGCCTGCGCCACGACCAACCGGCCCGCGTCGATCGTGCTCAGGTCGAGCAGGTCGTTGATCAGTTGCAACAGGTGGTTGCCCGCGGTGTGAATGTGCTTCACATACCCAGCCTGACGCTCCGCGAGCGGTTCCATCGCGAGCAACTCGGTGAAGCCCAGCACGGCATTCATCGGGGTTCGCAATTCGTGCGACATCGACGACAGGAACTCGGACTTGGCCTTGCTGGCGCGCTGCGCCTCCAGCGTGGCGGCTTCGAGCGCTGCGGTGCGCTCGCGCACGAGCAGCTCGAGGTGTTCTCGGTAGCGGCCGAGCTCCTGCTCGTCAAGACGGCGCTGCGTGACGTCGCGAAACACCAGCACAGCGCCGAGCAGCCGGCCGTTGTCGCGGATCGGTGCGGCGCCGGCGTCGACGTACAGCGTGGGCTCGCCATTGCGCGTATGCAGCAGGCCGCGGCACATCGGTCTCCCGTCGTCGCCACGCAGGGCCTGCGTCAACAGATCGACCGACGCCTCGGCGCCTTCATCGAGCAGGCGGAACACCGCGCGAGCTTCGAGCCCGCGCACCGCATCGACGGACGCGCCGGTCAGTGCCTCGGCAACCGGATTCATGAATCGCACCAGACCCTGCGGGTCGGTGGCGATGATGCCGTCGCCGATGCACTGCAGCGTCTTGGTCAACCAGTGCTCGCTCTCGCGCAGACGCCGCTCCAGACCATGCCTGTTCAACGCGACCTCGATCGTGGTGCGCAGGTCGTGCGGACGGAACGGTTTCATCAGGTAGGCGTACGGCGCGACGCCCTTGGCACGCTCGAGCGTCGTCGCATCGCCATAGGCGGTCAGGAACACCACCGGGATGTCGTGCTCGTGGCGGATCAGATCGGCCGTTTCGATGCCGTCGTGCGCACCCTTGATCACGATGTCCATCATGATCAGGTCCGGCTGGCTTTGCGCCACCAGCTGTTGCGCACGCTCGCCGCTGGCGGCAATGCCGACGACGTCGTAGCCGAACTCGCGCAGGTGCTGCGCCATGTCCATCGCAATGACCGCCTCGTCCTCGACGATCAGGATGCGGCGCGGCGGCGCGATGGCAGCGGATTCGATCGTGGAAGTCATTGTTTTTCCCGGAAGTGCTGTTGGCCCGCCGATGTGGGCAGGTGCCAAGCGGGCAGCCGCTTCAATTCGGACATGGCAGGCTTGAAGCGTACTGCAAAACGGCTGCCCGAAGCGCCGTTCGGCCCGCACTCGAGCGTGCCTTCGAGCTGCTCGGTCAGCGAGGCCACCAGCCGCAACCCGAGCGAGGCCACCGTCTCGGGCCGCAGCCCCTGCGGCAGGCCCACGCCCTGGTCGCTGACGATCAGTTCGATGCACCCGTCGTCCAGCACCGCCAGGCTCAGCACAACCTCGCCGCCACGCCCGCCCGGGTAGGCGTGCTTGTACGCGTTGCTCAGCAACTCGTTGACGATCAGACCGAGCGGCACGGCCGTCTCGATGCCCAGATGCAACGGCGCGACATTCAGCCGGATCGGCACACGATGCGCCGCCGCGCCATGCGCATCGGCCAGGTGCCGCACCAGCTGGCCCAGGTAGGCCGCGAAGTCGATCGACGACAGGTCGCCGCCCTGGTAGAGCTGCTCGTGCACCAGCGCCATCGACTTGACGCGATTGGCGCTGTCTTCGAGCAGCGCGCGTGTGTTGCCATCGTGGTCGTTGCGGCCCTGCAGGTTGAGCAGGCTGGCGATGACCTGCAGGTTGTTCTTGACGCGGTGGTAGATCTCCTTGAGCAGCAGCTCCTTGTCGCGCAACGCCGCACGGATCTGCTGCTCGGCTTGCTTGCGCGCGGTGATGTCGCGCGTCAGGTAGAGGGTCTGGCCATTGCGCATCGGCACGACGCGCGCCTCGAAATCGCGGCCAGCGCCGCCGAGCGTGTCGACGCGGTATTCGATCAGCTGCAACTGGTTGTCGGCCCGGGCCCGTTGCAGGGCGCTTTCCACCTGATCGGCCAGGGGCTGTAGAAGCCCCTCTGCGAATCGACGGCCGCGAATCGCCTCCCATGGGGCGGCCAGGGACGGGTGATTCGCATCGCTGACATCGACGTAACGGCTCTCGGCGTCGAGCACGAACCACAGGTCGGGCACGGCCGAGAGCACGGCGTCGATGCGGGCGTGCGCTTCGCTCAGCGCCAACGCTGCAGCCCTGCGCTCGGTGATGTCCTCGACCTGCGAGACCAAGCCGGTCACCCGACCCTGTTGGTCGCGCAGCGGACTCGTCACCACCACGACCCAGATGTACTCGCCCGACTTGCGCTGAACGCGCTTCTCGTAGCGATACCCCGGCAGCCGGCCCGCCACGGTGGCCGTCAGCAATTCGAGGTTGCGTGCGCGATCGTCGGGATGCGTGATCGACATGTAGTTGAGCTGCTGAAGCTCCTCGGCGGCGTAGCCCATCATGGCCAGGAAGGCCGGATTGGCGTGCATGCCCGCGCCGCCTGTGTCGGCCAGGGTCATGCCGATCGGAGAGGGGTCGAATATGGCGCGGAACTGCGTCTCCAGACCGTGCCGCTGGGCCTCGGCAGCAGCGCGAAGGCGCGCCAGCATCTGACCGAGCGAATGCGCCAGCACCGCCACTTCGCCGGTCGCCGACGGCGGCACCTCGATCATCGCCACGTCGGGCGCCTGCGCCGAGATGCGCTGCGCCTCGGCCGCCAGCGATCGGATCGGTTCGGTGACCCGCCGTGCGGCGAAAACGCTCAGCATCACCAGCGCCAGCACGCTGGCCAGCCCGAGGGCCAGGTACTGCACCTGCAGCCGGCCGAGCGCCTGCTCGGCACTGCTGCGGTCGGCCTGTGTCTGCAGGGTCAGGCCGAGTTGATCCAGCGGTGCGGGCAACTGCAACGCCACGTCGACGCTGGCCGAGCCATCTGCGAAGCCTGCCGGCCGGGCCGCCGAGGTGACCGATTTGAGGTTGTACTGCTTGCCTTCGATCCCCAGGCCAGCCAGAAGTGCATCCGTCGACACACGAATCGCCATCGCCCCTTCGACCGAACGGGTGTTGGGCACCACCACCGGATACGCCACGACAACGAGATAGGGCTGGCCGTCGCGGTCGATCACGCGCGCGCCGGGCGTGCCGCTCTCGATGCGGCTGCGCAACCAGGCCTGCCGGTCCGGCGCAGCGCTGATTTCGGTGCCGGCTTCGATCACGCCGCGGCCCTGGAAGTCGACCAGCGACAGGGAGACCGCTTGGCCGTCGATCTGCGCCACGCCGTCCAGGATCGGCTGGACATAGGTTTCGCGCCCGACGCTGTCGAGCAGTGCGTTGCGAATCACCAGATTGCGCGACAGCGCGTCGACCGATTGCACCGCCTGCCGCAGGCGTGATTCAAGGCGCAGCGCCACGCCTTGCGCCTTGACCTCGACCTTGACCTGCTCAGCCTGGATCGTTCGATCTCGCACCAGGACATAGCCTGCCACGCCCAGCAGGCCCAGCAACACGGAGCTCACCAGGCCCACGGCCAGCGCGGTTCGTGCAACGAGGTTCATCGTGCGCTATGGGCGTGCCGGCGTCCGCGCTGGGGGTGCGCTTGCCCGCTCGATCGGCACCAGCGCACCGTCGGCGCGAAATCGCGCGAAGAACAGGTCGGACTGCTGCAACGCTTCATGGCGCTCGGGCGTGAACGGACGGGTGAATTTGCGAACCAGGCCGTTGTAGTTGCGCACCTGCTCGAGCGCGTCGCGCACCTTGGCGCGGTCGGTCGAAGCGGCAAGGTTGATGGCCCGCGCCAGGATGTGCGTCAGGTCGTAGGCGTGGCCGAAGCCGATCGGACTGGAGATCTGTTCGGGCCGCGAAATGCCACTGAGCCGCCTGGTGGTGTCCAACACACTGCGCAGCTTCTGCGGGTTCGCACGGAACAGGCTGAAGCTCTGGATCACCGAAAAATCGAGCCGGGACAAGGTGTCGGCACCGACCAGCTGGAAGAAGCCGCCGCCGGTCAAGCCCTGGTGCGCGATGATGGGAACGCGCAGCTTCGCGTCCAGCGCCGCAATCTGGCGCAGCAGGCTGACGCCTTCCTTGTCGCTGATCACCACCAGGACGACCTGCGCACCACGCTTGATCAACCCCATGTACTGTTGCACCAGCGATTCGTCACCGAAGTTGTGCCACTCGACACCGACGATCTTCGCTTCGGGCACCTTGACCAGGTAACGTTCGGCGGCCTCCCGGTTGCTGTTGCGCCACCCTCGGCCGCCCAACGGCGTCTGGCTGAGGGCCCCCCAATCATCGCGTTGGCCTGGGACCGGCTGGAGCCCGAGGGGCGGGCGATCGCGTACAGAGCCGCGCGGCGGCTGATCCAGACC
>JANNKS010000373.1:0-7407 GCA_031396425.1 Rhizobacter sp.
CGACCCGACGCATAGCCGACCACGTAGCGCGCCAGCGGGCCGACCTCCATTGCGTGGCCGCGCCAGCGCGGCGCCTTGACCCACGAATACTTGGCGCTCTCGTCGAGCGAGTCGATCGCGGTCTTGGTGCCCTTGGTGCCCTTGCCGAGAACGAAGTTGGGGTCGGTCACGCCGTCGAACGGGTGCAGGCCCTTGGCCTCGTCGGCATACTTGTACCAGCTGTGGTCGACGAACTCCTGGATCTGCGCCGGGTCCTTCAGGTCGACCGGCAGCACTTCGGAGAGCTTGCCGTTGATGATCGCGCCGCGCGGCATCAGCAGGCTCTTGTTCGAGTCGTCGATGGCGATGTCGGGGAAGTCGCCGTACGAGAGCAGGTTCTGGCTCGAAATGCCGCCGCCGATGGCGCCCCAGTCCTTGTAGAAGGATGCGATCGCCAGCAGGTCGGGGATGTAGACGTTGTCGATGAAGGCGATGGTGTCGTCGATGATCTTCGACACCATGTTCAGGCGCTCCATGTTGATCGCGCCGACGGCGCCGGTGGCCTCGAGGTTGATGGAACACGGCACGCCGCCGACGAGCCAGTTCGGGTGCGGGTTCTTGCCGCCGAAGATGGTCTGGATCTTGACGATCTCCTTCTGGAAGTCGAGCGCTTCGAGGTAGTGCGCCACCGCCATCAGGTTCGCTTCGGCCGGCAGCTTGTAGGCCGGGTGGCCCCAGTAGCCGTTGCGGAACGGCCCGAGCTGGCCCGATTCGACGAACTTCTTCAGCCGGTTCTGCAGGTCGCGGAAGTAGCCCGGCGACGACATCGGCCAGCTGCTGATGGATTGCGCCAGTTCCGAGGTCTTCTTCGGGTCGGCCTTCAGCGCGCTGACGACGTCGACCCAGTCGAGCGCATGCAGGTGATAGAAATGCACCAGGTGGTCCTGTGCGTACAGCGTCGCGTGCATCAGGTTGCGGATGATGTTCGCGTTGTCGGGGATCCTGATCTTCAGCGCGTCTTCCACGGCGCGCACCGAGGTCATCGCATGCACGCCGGTGCACACGCCGCAGATGCGCTCGACGAACGCCCATGCGTCGCGCGGATCGCGGCCCTTGAGGATCACCTCCAGGCCGCGCCACATCGTGCCGGTGGACACGGCGTTGCGGATCACGTTCTTGTCGTCCAGGTTGACCTCGACGCGCAGGTGCCCTTCGATGCGCGTCACCGGGTCGACGACGATGCGCTTGCCGCTGTTGTCGAGCTTGAAGCCTTGGGTTTCGATGACGGCCATGATCAGTGCTCCACGGAGTTGTCGGCCTGGGTCCGGTTGCGGTCACTGGCGCGCTTGATCGCGCTGACGGCGGCGTGCGCCACCAGCGCGGCACCGGTCACGCCGGCGGCGATCAGGCCGACCTTGTCGGCATTCGCCTCGATGCCGAATTGCGGAATGTTGGTGAGCCGGTCGTAGAACGAGCCCTTGTCCCAGAAGCCGTCTTCCGAGCAGCCGATGCAGCCGTGTCCGGAGCCGATCGGGAACGACACGCCCTCGTTCCAGCGCGTCGTCGAGCAGGCGTTGTAGGTCGTCGGCCCCTTGCAGCCCATCTTGTAGAGGCAGTAGCCCGCCTTCGCGCCTTCGTCGTCCCATTTCTCGACGAACTGTCCGGCGTCGAAGTGCGGCCGGCGGTAGCACTTGTCGTGGATGCGCTGGCTGTAGAACATCTTCGGCCGGCCCTGCCGGTCGAGTTCGGGAATGCGGTCGAACGTGGCCACGTAGGTGACCACGGCGGTCATCACCTCGGGGATCGGCGGGCAGCCCGGCACCTTGATGATCGGCTTGTCGGTGATCACCTTGTTGATCGGCACCGCGGTGGTCGGGTTCGGCTTGGCGGCCTGCACGCAGCCCCACGAGGCGCAGGAGCCCCAGGCGATGATCGCCTTGGCATCTTTCGCGACATGCTTGAGCTTTTCGACGAACGGCTTGCCGCCGGGCATGCAGAACATGCCGTCTTCGCCGAGCGGCGGGTTGCCCTCGACCGCAAGGATGTACTGGCCCTTGTAGTCCTTCATCACCTGCTCGAGCGCGCGGCCTCGGCCTGGTGACCGGCGGCGGCCATGATGGTGTCGTCGTAGTCGAGCGAAATCATCGACAGGATCACGTCCTTGGCCAACGGGTGCGCCGAACGGATGAACGATTCGGTGCAGCAGGTGCATTCCAGCCCATGCAGCCACAGCACGGGTGTGCGTGGTTTGGTTTCCAGTGCGTGCGCAATGGTCGGCGCGAACGCCGGCGCAAGGCCGAGCGAAGCGGCCGTCAGGCTGCAGAACTTGAGATAGCTGCGGCGGGTGATGCCCTGCCTGCGCATGACTTCATAGAAGGTCTCGGTCACTTGGCGTCCCCTATCGGTTGGGCTTGTTGATGACCATGCGCCGGGTCACGCGGCATGAACGAGGCTGAGTTTGCGCGCCCCGTATTCCACCGGTCTGATCCAGATCAACGAGGGCGTTCATTGCGCACTTCGGCGAGCGACGGCCGCCGGCACACTCGGCCGTGCAATGCGGCACCGTCGTTGTGGACCGTCGTTGTGGAATCGCGGGCGCTGTACACTTTTCTGCGCCCACGCGGCGGGAGGGCGGTGCTTGGAAATCAGGCGGTCGGTGCTCGTGCCGTACTCGGCAGAAGACATGTTCGACCTGATCGAGCGGGCAGAAGCGTACCCCCAGTTCCTGCCCTGGTGCACCGGCGCAACGATCCTCGAACGCAGCGACGACTGGGTGGCGGCGCGCCTGGAATTCACCTACCTGCAGTTTCGCTTCAGTTTCCAGACGCGCAATCCGAAGCGCCGGCCGTTATGGCTGCAGGTCCGCCTCGTCGAGGGGCCGTTCAAACACTTCCACGGCGACTGGGCGCTCACGCCACTGGGCAACCAGGGCTGCAAGATCAACTTTGTGCTGTCGTACGAGATCTCGGACGGGTTGTTCGACAGGCTGGCGGCGCCGGCGGTCGACAAGGTTTCCCGCTCCATGGTCGACGCCTTCGTCAGGCGCGCCGAACTGACGTTGACGGAATTTGCCCCAGCGCAAGCCGTCGATGCCGGGCTGGAGCAGACTCGCGAACCGGAGCCTTCGCGGCTGCAGGTGCCGGTACCGACTCTGTCGCAGCGGATCCCTGCCGATGCCGCACCCGAACCCATGCGCGGACTCGAACCGCTTTTCAACGCGAGCGAGATCACCATGACCCCACCCGACCCGGCCTTGTACGAAGCGGTGCGAGCCTCCCGGCTTGCGCAGGACCTGACGCCTGAACAGACGGCCGTCCTCGCGACGCTCGTCAGCCTCTCATCGGTCCGCGCCAAGGACGTGCTGGCGCGCGAGGGCACGGCCGACAACCACCTTTATGTGGTGGTGGACGGCTCACTCGGTGTGGTCAAGCACCTGGGCACGCAGGACGAGACGCTGATCGCCACCTTGCACGCCGGCGACTTCGCGCACGAACTCGGTTTCCTGGACGGCGCCGAACGTTATGCGTCGCTGGTGGCGGCGAGCGACGCGCGTGTGCTGGCGCTCGAGCGCGAGAAGCTCGAGAGCCTGATCGACAGCCACCCGCGCATCCTCTACCGCGTGATGTGCGCCATCGTGCGCACGGTGCACCGGGTGCAGACCCGGTTGTCGATGCAGGCGTCGGAACTGACGAACTACATCGTCAAGCAGCACGGCCGCTACTGAGCGTCAGCCCAGCAGGATCCCCACGCACAGCAGCACCGAGAACAGCACCTGGAACTTGGCCGTGCGCGCCAGCAGGGGGTTGAAGGCAGGCCCGGGGGCCTCGCACCAGAAGCGGTGCACGAGCGCAGCGGCCATCGGCAGGGCCAGCACCGGGATGAGCAGCGTCGCGCCAAGGTGCGTCAGATGCGACAGGGCGCCCAGCAGCGCGAACGGCGCGAGCATCAGCACGGCGTACTCCCAGCGCGTGAAGGCCCGCCCGAGGCACACCGCCAGGGTGCGCTTGCCGACCTGCGTGTCGAGATCGAGGTCACGGTAATTGTTGACCACCAGCACGGCGGTGGCCGGCAGGCCGACCATCGTTGCCGCCACCAGCACGCCAGGGGTCAGCGACAGGGTTTGCAGGTGGTAGGTGCCGCCGACGGCGACCAGGCCGAAGAAGAAGAAGACGACGAAGTCGCCGAACGGTGTGTACGAGATCGGCCGCGGGCCGCCGGAATAGGCCATCGCCGCGAGCGCCGATGCGACGCCGGCGATCAGGATAGTCCAGCCCCCCCGCCATGCCAGCATCAGCCCGACCACGGTGGCCAGCGCGAAGCACGCGCGAGAGGCCGACCGCACCTGGCGCGGCGTCAGCAGGCCCAGCGCGGTGGCCCGCGGCAGCCCGAGCCGGCCCGCGCGGTCGGTGCCGCGCTGGAAATCGCTGACGTCGTTGTCGAGGTTGGTGCCGGTCTGCAGCAGCAGCGCGCCGAGCATCGAGAGCAGCATCAGCGCGATGTCGATGCGGCCGGTCTCGGCCCAGGCCATGGCACAACCCACCAGCACCGGATTGACGCCGATCATCAGCGTGTGCGGGCGCGCGGCCAGGGCCCAGGCGCGCAGCGACGAGATGGGCGGGCCCGCCGTCGTCGCCGAACCGTCCTTCACGTGCATGTCGGCTCCCTCCAATGGTTCTCTGGCCAGCGCCGGCGCCGCAGCGTGAACTCACCCGGTACCTCAAGGCCCGATCGAGCCCGATGTCTGGCCAGTCTACTCACCGTCGCCGTTTGCGGTGCAGGCGATCTGCGCATCGGCGCGGGGCCCGCTCACCTCCGCTTGATCTGGATCAGGTGGCGCAGGCGACCCTGTCTCTAGAGTCGTCCGGAAAGCACGACTTGGCCGTGCCAGGGGCTGGCCTGTGCCTCGTGCTGGGCCGGCATTGAACCGGTCGAGGGAAGACGCCGATGAGTCCTGGTGGAATCAGCCTGCTGATGCTGGTGGCCTTTGCCGCCTTCGCCTGGCTCGTCTGGCGCAAGCTTCAGATCGTGCTGGCCTTGCAGCCCGAGCTGCGCTGGGACCGGCCCTGGCAGCGCCTGCGCAGCGTGCTCGTGAACGGCTTGCTGCAGCGCCGCATGGTTCAGCATGAATGGCGCCCTGGGCTGATGCATGCAGTGATCTTCCTCGGCTTCATGTCCCTGCTGCTGCGCAAACTGCAACTCATCGCGATCGGCTACCAGGAGACGTTCGTGTTTCCCGATGCGTTCGGCGGGCCCTTCGCCGCCTTCAAGGACGCGATCGAAGTGGCCGTGACGCTTGCGGTGCTGTACGCGCTCTACCGGCGCTTCGTGTCCCGGCCGGCGCGGCTGGAGCGCAACCGCGAGGCGCTGCTGGTGCTGGCGCTGATCCTGGCGATCATGATCACCGACTTCGCGTTCGACGGCTTCCGCTTCGTGCTGCTGTCGCAGCAGGTGCCCGGCATCGCGCACGAGCGCGACTTCGCTTTTGCGGGTGGCATGGTCGCGAGCGCACTGTCGGGGTTGTCGCCGGCCGCGCTGGCGGCTGGCCATGCGGTGTCGTACTGGACGCAGATGATCGTCGTGTTCTGTTTCCTCGTGCTGCTGCCCGCGGGCGAGCACTTTCACATCGTCACCGCGCTGCCGACGCTGTTCTTCCGCCGCGGGCGGCCCGGCAACCGCGTTCCGAGCGTCGATATCGACAAGCTCATGGAGGCCGCCGACGAAGCGGACATGAAGGCCGGCGTGCGCAGCGCGCGCGACCTGGTCTGGAAGGACGGGCTGGACGCTTTCACCTGCACCGAATGCGGCCGCTGCAAGGACGCCTGCCCGACCCACCTGACCGGCAAACCGCTCTCGCTGAAGGCGGTGAACGACAGCCTGAAGCATCATCTCATCGAGCAGCGCGGTGCGATCGTCGCGCGCGACCCGAACAACGATCTGCCGGCGCTGGTGGGCGGCGTGATCAGCGAAGACACCTTGTGGGCCTGCACAACCTGCGGCTATTGCGAGGCGGCGTGCCCGATCGAGCTTGAACACCTCGGCAAGTTCTTCCGCATGCGCCAGCACCAGGTGATGATCGCGGGCGAGTTCCCACACGAGCTGAAGAAGGTGTTCGAAGCCTACGAGGCGCAAAGCAACCCGTGGGGGCTGCAGGCCGCGCAGCGCGGTGACTGGGCGCACGACCTCGACGTGCCGGTCGTGCGCACCGCCGCCGATGCGGCCGGCCTGGACTGCCTGTTCTACGTGGGCTCGGCGATGTCGTTCGACCCGCGCGGCCAGCGAATCGCACGCGCCTTCGTCGCGATCCTGAAGCAGGCTGACGTGCGCTTCGGCATTCTGGGTGCACGTGAAGGGTCGACCGGCGAATGCGTGCGGCGCGTCGGCAACGAGATGCTGTTCCAGCAGCTCGCCGCCGCGCTCGTGGCCACGTTGAGCGAGGTCGGCGCGAAGCGCATCGTCACCTGCGACCCGCATGCGATGAATTCGCTGCGCAACGAGTACCCCGAGTTCGGCGGCCACTACGAGCTGGTCCATCACACGCAGCTGATCGCCGAGCTGCTCGCGCAGGGCCGCATCCGCGTCAACGCCACCTTGCAGCGTGTGATCTACCACGACCCCTGCTACCTGGGGCGTCACAACGGCGAGTTCGATGCCCCGCGCGCGATCCTGGCGCGCCTGTGCAGCGACGTGCCGCTCGAGTTCGGCCTGTCGCGCGAAAAGGCGATGTGCTGCGGCGCCGGTGGCGGGCGCATGTGGATGGAAGAGAAGATCGGCAAGCGCATCAACATCGCGCGCGTCGAACAGGCGCTCGAAGCGTCGCCCCGGACGATCGCCACCGCCTGCCCGTATTGCGCCGTGATGGTGGCCGACGGGCTGGCGGTGGCGCAGCCGGGCGCACAAACGCAGTCGCGCGACATCGCCGAACTTGTGGCCGAGGCCTTGATTGCCGCGCCGGCACCTGCATGACGTTCGGCCCGCCATCCACGGCTGGCGTGACTCGATAACACGATCGGAAAGAAGATGGTTGCCAGTCTACGATAATTCCAGCATAATGGAAATGAATAGATGCCCGGACACCCCGAATTGCTGACCCGACGACTGCCATGAGCGCCGTGACAAAAAAGCTTTCCTTCCTGGACCGGTATCTCACCGTCTGGATCTTCGCGGCGATGGCGCTGGGCGTGGGCCTGGGCTACGCCGTGCCGGGCATCGAAGGCTTCATCAACAGCTTTCAGGTTGGCACGACCAACATTCCCATCGCTGCGGGCCTGATCCTGATGATGTACCCGCCCTTCGCGAAGGTGCGCTACGAGGAACTGCCCGACGTGTTTCGCGACAGGAAGGTGCTGGGTCTGTCGCTGGTGCAGAACTGGATCGTCGGCCCGGTGCTGATGTTCGCGCTGGCGATCATCTTCCTGCACGACAAGCCCG
>JANNKS010000385.1:0-1531 GCA_031396425.1 Rhizobacter sp.
GCAGCGCCGAACAGGCGGTTGATGCGGATGTGCGGCGTGTTGCCGATGCTTTGCAGAACGTTGTCGAATTTCTTCGAGGCCTCCTGAGGCGACTGTCGGACCCCGCATGATGCCGCAAACGCTGCCGACCCCGTGAGCCACCGGGCCGTTCCCAACGCGAAACCGCGCAGTGCGCAGCACGCAGGTGATCTGTTGAGCAGCGTGGGACATTGCGGCGGTGAAGCAAGCCAGACCGCCGCTGGTGCGAGACTCGAAAGGGTGCACTGGAGGAAGGTCCGGACTGCACAGGGCGGCGTAGCAGCTAACGGCTGCCCACCGCGAGGTGAGGATCAGAGCAACAGAGACGAGTCGGGCGAGAGGGCAACCTCGAAACCCGGGTGAAACGGGCAATCTCTACGCGCAGCAACACCAAATAGGCCGGCATTGATATGGCCCGTGGAGCCGGCGGGTAGGTGGCACCGAGCCGTGCAGCGATGCACGGCCCAGAGGAATGGCGGTCACGCCCGAGGGGTTGAAAGACCTCGAGGGTGCACAGAATCCGGCCTATCGGCTCGCTTCACACTAATAGTCTTGCGCAGGCGCACGCGACGCGCCTGCGTTGTCGTCAACCCGCAGCTCCGGCCGAGCCCGCCATGAACCCAGACGCCAAGACACTGTGGCGCGCGCCGCGATCTGCGTTTGCATTCCTGCTTGCCTGCCTGGGCATGCTCGGGCCGTTTTCGATCGACACCTACCTGCCCGCGTTCGCAGGCATCGCCGCGTCGATCGGCGCCACACCGGCGCAGATGCAGCAGACACTGTCGGCCTACCTGTTCGGCTTTGCCGTGGCCAACCTGTTCCACGGCGCGCTGTCCGACAGTTTCGGGGCGCCGCCCGGTCGTGCTGTGGGGCCTGTTGTTGTTCACGCTCGCATCGGCGGGTTGTGCGCTGGCGCAGAACATCGGCGCACTGGTGTTCTGGCGCGCCGTGCAAGGCATTTCAGCGGGTGCGGGCATCGTGGTGTCGCGCGCCGTCATTCGCGACATGTTCGAGCCCGCCGATGCACAACGCGTGATGTCGCAGGTGACGATCTACTTCGGCGTTGCCCCCGCGGTTGCGCCGATGGTGGGTGGCTTCCTGTTCGTGCACGCCGACTGGCATTCGATCTTCTGGTTCCTCACCGCGGTGGGCGCGGTGCTGTGGATCGCGAACTATCGGCTGCTGCCCGAGACGCTGCACCTGACCCAACGCCAGCCGTTCAATGTGCGCAACCTGCTGCGCGGCTATTGGCGGCTCGGTTCGAGCGCGCGTTTCATGACGCTGGTGCTGGCCAGCGGCATCCCGTTCAATGGCATGTTCCTCTATGTGTTGTCGGCACCGGTGTTCCTGGGTGAACACCTGAAGCTTTCGCCGGGGCAGTTCTACTGGTTCTTCTGCCTGAGCATCGCCGGCATCATGGGCGGTGCGTTCCTGTCCGGCCGCGCGGCCGGACACATCAAACCACGCCAGCAGATTCGCTGGGGCTTCACGATCATGCTGCTGGTTTCGCTGC
>JANNKS010000428.1:0-2044 GCA_031396425.1 Rhizobacter sp.
CCAAACGGCCTGGGTCGCTGCGGTCGACCGGCGCTGGTTGCGCGAAGAGCTGGCTGGACTTGAAAAGGCGAACGTCTTCATTGACCGAGTGGCGCCGATGTCCTGGCCCGACGACCCGCCGATCGGCCACTTCGCCGAGACTGTTGCTGACGCCAGCGGGCCGGCCCAAGGCGTGGCGTTGACCTGGGCCCATGCCGATGGCGTCGTGAGCCTGCGCCTCGAAGGCGGGCTAGCCCGCGCGCTGTTGCCTGCCGACATTCCTGCCACGACGCGCTGGAGCGCCAGCCCCGCCGCCGCCACCGCGGCGGAACGCTGGGTCGGCGCGCGCGTCAACGTGCTGCCCGCCAGTCACCGCGCGCTGCAGGCTTCGCGCAGTCTGTGGAATTTGCGTCAGTTCGATCTCGCAAGGCGCACCCGCGGTGCGCGAGCCGTGCGCGATACCTTGCGCCAGTTCTTCAGCCCTGCGTGGCGGCCGGTGCGCCTTGGCGCAATGGCGTTGATCGTGGCGCAAGTGGTCGGCTTGAACCTGTGGGCCTGGCACCAGCGCTCGGCGCTCGACGCGAAACGTGCCGCGATTTCCAGCCTGGTGAAGGCCACCTTTCCCGGCGTCAGCGAATTCGACATCGCGCGCGACGTGAACGCCGTGGTGCAACGCGAAACCACCGCCCTGCGCAACCTGGCCGGCAAGCCCGGCGACGCCGACCTGGAACCCATGCTCCAGGCGGCCTCGTCGGCCTGGCCATCGGACCGTCCACCGGTTGAGAGCTTGCGCTTCGAGCCCGGCAAACTGAGCCTGGGTGCGAGCGGCTGGAGCGCGGTGCAGATCGAACAGTTTCGAAGCCTGCTGCGCCCGGGCGGCTGGAATGTCGAATCGGCCGAGGGGCGCCTGATCCTGAGCCGCGCGAAAGGCCCGGCGGCGTCATGAGCATCGCGCGGGCAACCCTTTCGCCAAAGCTGACGGGCGTGCGTCAACAGCTCGCGCAACGCTGGGCGGGCCTGGCCCCGCGCGAGCGCAACGGTTTGGGCGCCGCGTTGCTCGTCGTCGGCATCTTTATCGGCTGGAGCGTCCTGATTCAACCCGCCTGGCGAAGTGCCCGGGCCGCGCCGGCGATGCTGGATCAACTCGAACTCCAGTTGCAGGACGTGCAACGCATCGCCGCGGAAAGCCGCGAGCTGCGGGCCGCCGCACCGGTGTCTGCCGCGCAGGCGGCGGATGCCCTGAAGGCGGCGACCGGGCGGCTCGCCGATTCCGGCAAGATTTCGCTACGCGGCGACCGCGCCGTATTGACCTTGACCAATGCAAGTTCTGAAGGCCTGCGCGCCTGGCTCAACGAGGCGCGCAGCGCCGCTCGTGCCCGCCCAGTGGAATTGCAGTTGCAGCGCACGCCGCAGGGCTATAGCGGCAGCGTGACCGTCAACCTGCCGGGCGCGCTATGAAGATCAAGCGCCGCAAACGCAGCCGCTGGGCTTCCACGCTCGCCGGCACGGGATGGGGCGAATCAACCTTCGCCGAGGTCGCCTGGGACAAGTCCCGTGGCGCGGCCGGTCGCTGGGCAGTCAGCGGCATCGTCATCGGCGCGGTGCTGGCGCTGATCGCGAATCTGCCCGCGGCGTGGGTCGCCAGCGCCTTGGCGTCCGCCACCGGCCAGCGACTGATGTTGGCCGATGCGCGCGGCACACTGTGGTCGGGCAGCGCAGTGGCGGTGTTGACCGGTGGGCCGCAAAGCCGCGACGCGAGCGCCCTGCCCGGGCGCCTTGAATGGACACTGTCCTTGCGCGGCCTGGGTCTGGAGTTGACGGCGCGTCACGCCTGTTGCCTGAACGGTGCCATCGGCGTGCACGTCAAGCCGGGCTTCGGGCGCTTGGCACTGACCCTCGCACCCCGCCAAGGCTGGGTCGGCCAATGGCCGAGCGCGTGGCTGGGCGGGTTGGGCACGCCGTGGAACACCTTGCAGCTCGGCGGTGCAGTGCGCCAGGCCTCACCTGGCGTGACGGTTGAAACCGTGCAAGGCCGCTGGCGCGTCGATGGCCAGGCGGATATCGA
>JANNKS010000448.1:0-10438 GCA_031396425.1 Rhizobacter sp.
ACCGGAAGCGGAGCGCGACCTCGTTCGCCTTATTGCTTTCTGACGCTCTCGAGTTCGAGATCACGCCCGCGCCGACTTGCCTGCGCGCCGCACGGCGCCGGTAGTTTTCCCCGCATCTGAATCTGATCTACCCGATGCAGCCCTTTGCGCACCTTGCAAGCCTGGTCATCGCGCTCGGTTTCGTTCTCGGAATCGTCTTCGGTGCGGTGGCCCACAAGGCCAATTTCTGCACCATGGGTGCGGTGGCCGACGTGGTCAACTTCGGCGACTGGGGCCGCATGCGCATGTGGCTGCTCGCCATCGCGGTGGCGATGCTTGGCGCCGGGGTGCTCTCGACCACCGGGCAGGTGGATCTGTCGAAGACCATTTTCGAGCGGCCGACGCTCGCCTGGCTTTCCTTGATGATCGGTGGCCTGTGTTTCGGCATCGGCATGACGCTCAGTGGCGGCTGCGCGAACAAGAACCTGGTGCGTGCCGGCGGCGGCAGCGTGCGTTCGGTCGTCGTGCTGGTGTTCCTCGCGATCGCGTCGTACATGACGCTCAAGGGCCTGTTCGGTCAGTGGCGCGCGAGTTGGCTCGACCCCGTTGCGCTGAATCTCGCGCAATGGGGCTGGAAGGACCAGAGCCTGGCCACCGCGGTGGCGCGTCTGACCGGGCTGGCACCGAAAGCCGCCCTGCTGGGCACCTTGTCGCTGCTGGTGCTGGCCTTGCTGGTGTTCATCTTCAAGGACCGGCGCTTTCGCAGCAACCCGACACAGGTCGCCGGCGCGGTGATCATCGGCGCACTGGTTGTCGCGGGTTGGTACGTCAGCGGCCATCTGGGTTTCGGCGAGAACCCCGCGACACTTGAAGACGGGTACTTTGCAACCAACTCACGCACCCTCGAGTCGTTCAGCTTCGTCGGCCCGCTCGCCTACGGCCTGGAACTGCTGCTGCTGTGGACCGACAAGTCGCTGCACCTGACCTTCGGCATCGCCAGTGTGCTCGGCGTCGTGCTCGGCTCGGCTGCCTACGCACTGGCGGTGCACCAGTTCCGCTGGGAGGGTTTCGCGTCGCTCACCGACCTGCGCAACCAGCTCGTCGGCGCTGTGTTGATGGGCTTCGGCGGCGTTACCGCCTTGGGTTGCACGATCGGCCAGGGCATCTCCGGCGTATCAACTCTGGCGATCGGCTCGTTCATCGCGTTGGCAGGCATCATTGCCGGCTCGGTGGCGACGCTGAAGTACACGCTTTGGCTTGAGGAACGAGCTGGCTGATCTCGGTCGGGAGCGCCTGGGCGCGCGCAGTTCCAGGCTCCAGGGTGGATGGCATGGGCGGCGGCAGGCCCGCTGCCACGGCCTTTGTCAACTCACGCCGCGTGCTCGCGAAAACAAGCGTCCAGCCGCGCAATGAAGCCAGCCTTCGCCGCGCCATCGATGAAACTCGCCTCGAAGCTGTTGCGGGCCAGTTGATAGGCGTGTTTCGCGCCGAGCTGCGGCAGCGCCTCGAAGGTCTCGACCAGGTTCTGGTTCAAGTAGCCGCCGAAGTAGGCCGGGTCGTCGGAGTTCACCGTCGCGCACAGGCCCGCATCGAGCAGCGCCGCCAGGTTGTGCTCACGCAGGTGTTTGAAAACACACAGCTTCACATTCGACAGTGGGCACACCGTGAGCGGCACGCGATCGCGCGCCAGGCGCGCCACAAGCGCCGGATCTTCCATGCAGCGCACCCCGTGGTCGATGCGCTGGACCTTCAGCACATCGAGCGCGGTGCGGATGTACTCCGGCGGGCCTTCCTCGCCGGCGTGCGCGACGCATTTCAGCCCGGCGGCGGCGGCCTTCGCGAAGACGCGCGCGAACTTCTCCGGCGGGTTGCCACGTTCGCTGCTGTCCAGGCCGACGCCGATGAAATGGCGCCGGTGCGGCAAGGCGTGTTCGAACGTGGCGAGCGCGTCGTCTTCGCTGAGGTGGCGCAGGAAGCACAGGATCAGGCTCGCGCTGATGCCCAGCTCGGCGTGCGCGCGCCGGCACGCGTGCTGCAGGCCCTGGATCACGGTTTCGATCGCAACGCCGCGCGCGGTGTGCGTCTGCGGGTCGAAGAACAGCTCGGCATGCACCACGTTGTCGGCCGCGGCGCGCTCGAAATAGGCCCAGGCCATGTCGAAGAAATCGGCCTCTTTCAACAGCACGCTGGCGCCGGCGTAGTAGATGTCGAGAAAACTCTGCAGGTCGGTGAAGGCATAGGCCGCGCGCAGCGTCGCGACGTCGGCATACGGCAGCGTCACCCCATTGCGTGCGCCGAGCTTGAAGATCAGCTCGGGTTCGAGCGAGCCTTCGATGTGCAGGTGCAGCTCGGCCTTGGGCATGGCCTGCAGCAATGCCGGCAAACGCGCGCGGGGAATGGCATCGAAGTCGATCATGTTCAGCTCACTCCGAACGTGATGCCGCGTTCGCGCAGGAAGCGGCGGTCCGCGGCGGTCAGCGGCCGACGGGCGGTCGGCGGCGCTGACCGGGAACAACGATGCCCGCTCTACTTGCCCGCCGGTACCTTGCCGTCGACTCCCTGGACATAGAAGTCCACCTTGTCCTTCCAGGCCTGGTCGGGCATGGCGCCAGCCGCGAGGCGTTCCTTGCCGGTGTTGTCGACGATCGGGCCCTTGAACGGATCCGTCGATCCAGCCTTGAACGCCTCTTTGGTCTCTTCGACCTTCTTCTTGATGTCGGCCGGCACGGCCTCGGCGACTTTGACGATGCCGTTGGCGCCTTCCTTGGCGCCCCAGACCGAACGCTCGGTCTTCCAGGTACCGTCCATCACATCCTTGATGGCCTTCTTGTAATACGGCCCCCAATAGACCATGTTCGAGGCGAGGTGCGCCTTGGGTGCGATGGCGCTCATGTCGGCGTCCCAGCCGAAAGCGTACTTGCCGTTCTTTTCAGCGGTCTGCAGCACGGCCGACGAATCGGTGTTCTGCAACAGCACGTCGGCGCCACCGTTGATCAGGCTCTGCGCGGCCTCGGCTTCCTTCGGCGGGTCGAACCAGGTGCTGATCCAGACAACCTTGGTCTTGATCTTGGGGTTCACACTTTGCGCGCCGAGAGTGAACGAGTTGATGTTGCGCAGCACCTCGGGAATCGGGAACGAGCCGACGAAGCCAAGCGTGTTGGTCTTGGTCATGCTGCCGGCGATGATGCCCGACAGATAGGCGTCCTGGTAGAAGCGCGTGTCGTAGACCCGCATGTTCGGCGCGGTCTTGTAGCCGGTGGCGTGCTCGAACTTGATGTCCGGGAACTCGGCTGCGACCTTGGCCGTCGGCTCCATGTAGCCGAACGAGGTCGTGAAGATGATCTTGTTGCCTTGCGAGGCAAGGTCGCGGATCACGCGCTCGGCGTCGGCGCTTTCGGGCACTTTCTCGACGAAGGTCGTCTTCACCTTGTCGCCGAATTCGGCCTCGACCGCCTTGCGGCCCTGATCGTGCGCGAAGGTCCAGCCGGCATCGCCGACCGGCCCGATGTAAACCCAGGCGGCCTTCAGCGGCTCGGCCTTGGGCGCCGCCGCGGTGGCCGCGGCGGGAGCCGCGGCTGGCGCCTTCGGCGCGGCTTCTTCCTTCTTGCCGCATGCGGCAAGGGCGCTGAGCGCGGCCACCGCCGTCCACCCCAACAGGGTGCGTTTGGACAGGTGAGTCATGAGCGAGGTCTCCTTCTGGTTGAACGTGGAATCGGCCCAGATTATGAGCCGGGATGGAACGGTTTGCCGAGCGACGCCGGCATGTTGATGCGGATCCAGGTGGGGTTGCGGCTGATCAACGCCAGCACGATGATGGTGGCCAGGTACGGCAGCATCGCCAGCAACTGGCTCGACACATCGACACCGGCACCTTGCAGTGCGAACTGCGCCATCGTGACGCCACCGAACAGGTAAGCACCGAGCAACACGCGCATCGGGCGCCAAGTGGCGAAAGTGGTGAGCGCGAGCGCGATCCAGCCGCGTCCCGCCACCAGCCCCTCAACCCACAGCGGCGCATACACGACCGACAGGAAGGCGCCGGCAACGCCGCACAACGCACCGCCCGCCACCACCGCGGCCAGGCGAATCCAGCGCACCTTGTAGCCCAGCGCGTGCGCAGACTCGGGCGATTCGCCGACCGCGCGCAGCACCAGGCCGGCGCGGCTGCGGTACAGGAACCACATGGTCGCGGCCATCAGCACGATCGCCAGGTAGACCATCGGGTGCTGCCTGAACAGTGCCGGCCCGATGAACGGAATCTGCGCCAGACCGGGTATTTCGAACGGGGTCTTTTCGGCAAGCTTCTGGCCGACGAAGCCCACGCCGACGAAGGCCGAAAAGCCGTAACCGAACAGGCTCACCGCCAGCCCGGTCGCGTACTGGTTGGTGTTGAGCCAGATCACGAGCGCGCCGAACGCCGCGGCAAGCAGGCCGCCGGCGGCGGCGCCGGCCACGAACGCGAGCGTGTCGCTGCCCGTGGTGAACGCGGCCGCGAAGCCGGCGATCGCAGCCACCAGCATCATGCCTTCGGCACCCAGGTTCAGCACGCCGGCTTTTTCGTTCAACAGCAAGCCCAGGCCGGCAATGGCCAGTGGCGTGCCCGAGGCCAAGGTCGCGGCGATCAACAGAGCGATTTCATTCATGGTTCGTTCTCCGTTGAATCAGTGGGCCGCGCTCAGGCCCGGGCGCAAGCGAACCCGGTAATGGATCAGCGTGTCGCAGGCCAGCAGCAACACCAGCAGCAGCCCCTGGAACACACCGGTCAACGCGTTGGGCAAGCCCAGCCGCGACTGACCGAGCTCGCCGCCGATGAGCATCATCGAGAGCAGTACCCCGGCGAAGACGATGCCGATCGGATGCAGCCGCCCGACGAAGCAGACAATGATCGCGGTGAATCCCAGCCCGCTCGACATGTGCGGAGTGATCTGGCGAATCGGCCCGATCGCGTCGATGGCGCCGGCCAGCCCGGCCAGGCCCCCCGAGATCATCATCGCGGTCCACAACGAGGCGCTCGCCGAGAAACCCGCGTAGCGCGCCGCGTCGGGCGCCAGGCCGCCCACCTGCAACTGGTAGCCGCGGAACACGCGGAACATGAAAACCCAGGTCAGCCCCACCGCGACCAGCGCGATGATGAAGCCGATGTGCAGCCGCGTTCCACTCAGCAGGTTGGGCAGCCAGGTCGACGGGTCGAAGTTCTTGCTCTGCGGAAAGTTGAAGCCCGCCGGGTCTTTCCACGGGCCGAACACCATGTAGTTGACGAGTTGCTGCGCCACGTAGACCAGCATCAGGCTGACCAGGATTTCGCTGGCATTGAACTTGTCGCGCAACAGCGCCGTGATCGCTGCCCAGGCCATGCCGCCGAGCACGCCACCGAGCAGCACCAGCGGCACCGCGATCAGCTTGGGCAGCACGATGCCCTGAGTGGTCAACCACAGCGCCACGCCACCCCCGGCCAGCGCACCGAGCAGGTACTGGCCTTCGGCACCGATGTTCCACACGTTGGAGCGGTAGCACACCGCCAGGCCGAGCGCGATCACGATCAGCGGGGTGGCTTTGAGCAACACCTCGCTGAACTGACGCATGCCGGAAAGCGGCTCGACGAAGAAGATGCTCAATCCCTTGACCGGGTCTTTGCCGAGCGCGACGAACAGCAGCGCGGCAATCAGAGCAGTGAGGACGAGAGCCATCAGCGGCGAGGCGAAAGCCATCGCCTTCGACGGTTGCGGGCGGGCTTCAAGCCTGAGCATGGCGAACTCCTCCCTCTGCGGGGCCAGTGCGGCCGACGGGCGCGGGCGGCGCATCGGTGGGGGCGGTGCCCTCCTTGGCCCACAGCCCGCTCATCCATTCACCGATCAGCTCGATCGTCGCGTCCGACGTGGCGATCGACGGCGACATGCGGCCTTGCGCGATGACGATCAGCCGGTCGGAAATCTCGAACAGCTCGTCCAACTCTTCGCTGACGATCAGCAGCGCGCAGCCGGCGTCGCGCAGCTTCAGCAGCTCGCCGCGAATCAGCGCCGCGGCGCCGACGTCGACGCCCCAGGTCGGCTGTGAAACGATCAGCAGCTTGGGGTCGGCGTCGATCTCGCGGCCGACGATGAACTTCTGCAGGTTGCCGCCCGACAGCGACTTGGCCGCCGCTCCGGTGCCACCGGCCTTCACGTTGAAGCGGCTGATCAGGTTGGCCGCCAGCAGGTTCACCTGCGTGTTGTTGATCCAGCCCCAGCGGTTGACCGACGCGGTGCGCGTGAGCAAGGTGTTTTGCGCCAGAGACAACACCGGCACCGCGCCGCGGCCCAGCCGTTCTTCGGGCACGAAATGCAGGCCCACTTTGCGTCGATGGCGCGGCGAGTGGCGCGCGATGTCTTTGCCGAACAGCGTGATGCTGCCCGGCTCGGCGCGTGGATCTTCGCCCGACATCGAGGCCATCAACTCCTGCTGCCCGTTGCCCGACACGCCGGCCACGCCGACGATCTCGCCGGCGCGAACCTGCAGCGCGATGTCTTTCAGGTCAGTGCCGAACGGTGACTGCTTGGGCAAGCTCAGGCCCTTGACTTCGAGCACCACCACACCGAGCCGGGCCTGCTTGTGCTGCAACTCGGGCGGCTCGGCGCCGATCATCAGGCGCGACAGGCTGGCATTGGTCTCTTTCGTCGGGTCGACTTCACCCGTGACCTTGCCGCCGCGCAGCACGGTGCAGTTGTGGCACAGCGCGCGGATTTCGTCGAGCTTGTGGCTGATGTACAGGATCGAGCAGCCGCCCTCCGACAGCCGGCGCAGCGTGACGAACAGTTTTTCCACCGCCTGCGGCGTCAGCACCGAGGTCGGCTCGTCGAGGATCAGCAGCTTGGGGTCGGTCAGCAGCGCGCGCACGATCTCGACGCGCTGGCGTTCGCCCACCGACAGCGTGTGCACCGGCCGCAGGGGTTCGACATCCAGGCCGTAGGTCGAAGCCACCTTGACGATGCGCGCGCTCACCTCGGGCAGCGACAGCGCCTTGCCCAGCCCGAGCCAGACGTTTTCGGCGGCGGTCAGCGTGTCGAACAGCGAGAAGTGCTGATACACCATGCTGATGCCGAGCTCTCGTGCCGCCGCCGGGCTCGCCACCTGCACGGCAACGCCGTTCCAGCGGATCTCGCCTTCGTCGGGCCGCACCGCGCCGTAGATCATCTTCATCATCGTCGACTTGCCGGCGCCGTTCTCGCCCAGCACGGCATGGATCTCACCCGGCTTGACGCGCAGATTCACCTTGTCGTTGGCGCGCACCGCCGGGTACTGCTTGCTGACGTTGATCAGTTCAAGTCTGAGCATGGCTGTCTCCTCGTGATGTGCCGCCCGTGGCCTGCAGGCGCAGACCCGGACGTGCTTCTTTTTCTAGATTCGTGAACCCTTGGAAATCAATCGGTCTGTGCTTGAACTCCTCGCCGCGAACGCGGGGCCGCGATCGAACTGGCAGCGAACCCTTTCGAATCGACACACCGGATCCGAATGTACTGACCGGCCCCGGCCGCGTAAACCCGCTCCGACCCCAGTGCGGCATCGCCGGCACCGGGACGGCGGGCGGCCGCTGCGGCCTGGCATTCGGGAAAAGCGATGGGCATCGATCAGGCCCTCTGGTAGCGGGCCTGGCCGGCGACATACGTCGTGACCAGGTTGCGTTCGTCGCCGAGCGTGAGCCAGGCGAAGACCTTTTCGTGCAGCGAGAAGGCGAGCGCCAGGCGGCGCTGCGCCAACGCGCCGACGGCCCAATCCCAGATGCACAGGTCAGCGAAGCGGCCCGGCTCGAACGAACCGATCTCGCCGCCCAGGCCAAGCGAGCGCGCCGCGCCACGGGTGGCAGCGTGCAATGCCTTCCAGGCGGTGAGCCGCTCACCCGCCATCGCCTGAACCTTGTAGGCGTCGGCGATGGTGCGCAGCATCGACAGGCTGGTGCCTCCGCCCACGTCGCTGGCCAGCGTCACGGCAACGCCGGCGTCTTCAGCAGCGCGCCAGCCGAACAGGCCACTGCCGAGAAACAGGTTCGACGACGGGCTGTGCGCGATCTGCGCCCCGCTGTCGCGCAGCACGGCGCGGTCGGTGTCGTCGAGCCAGATGCCATGCGCCAGCACGCTGCGCGGATTGAGCAGGCCGGCGCGCGCATAGACATCGAGGTAGCTGCGCGCTTCGGGAAAGAGTTCCGCCGCCCAGCGCACCTCGGCGCGGTTTTCGGCGACGTGGGTCTGCATGTAGAGCGTGGGGTCGGCAGCGCACAGGGCGCCGGCCATCGCCAATTGCGCGGGCGTGCTGGTCGGCGCAAAACGCACCGTCACCGCGTAGGCGAGCCGGTCGCGGCCATGCCAGCGTTCAATCAGCTCGATGCAGTCGCGTTCGGCCTGCACCACGTCGTCGCGAAGGCCATCCGGTGCATGCCGGTCCATCAGCACCTTGCCTGCAATCATCCGCATGCCGCGCGCCTGGGCCGACGTGAACAGCGCCTCGGCCGACGCCTTGTGCACCGTCGGGAACACCACCGCGGCGGTCGTGCCATGCGCAAGCAGCGCATCGAGGAACAGTTCGGCGCCGGCCTGGGCCTGCACCGGGTCGGCGTGGCGCCGCTCGGCGGGGAAGGTGTAGGTGTTCAACCAGTCGAGCAGTTCGGTGCCGTAGCTGGCGATCACGTCGAGCTGCGGGCTGTGCACATGGGTGTCGATGAACCCCGGCAGGATCAACCGGTCGGCGTGGTCATGGCGTTCCCAGCCCTCGTCGGGCGCCTGCTCCTGCACCGCAACGATGCGGCCGTCTTCCACCAGCAGCCAGTGGCCTGGACGCCAGCGCACCGCGTCGGACGCGGTGTCGCCCCAGGCCGGCTCGGCCTGGAAGTCGAGCAGGTCGCCAAACACCGCCAGGCGTTGCGCCATGCCGGTTCAGCCCGTGGGCAACGCTCGCCGGCGCTGCAACATGCCATGACTGGCAAGGTTGTGCGCGACGTCGCGCACCTGATCGCGCAGCCAGCGGCTCGCTGGAGAGGCATGCGTCAGGTCATGCCAGAGCTGGTAGTAGATCAAGGGCGGAAATTCCACCGGGCAGCGCAGGATGCGCACCGGCAGCGCGTCGACATAGCGCGAGCAGAACAGCCGGCCGGTGGTCAGCACGAGCAGGGTCTGTGCCACCATCAGCGGCGTCAGGCCGAAGTGCGCACAGCGCACCGCGATGTTCCGGCGCAAACCCAGCGCGCTGAGATGCTCGTCGATCACCCCGGGCGCGCCCCCCAGCGGGTTCGCGTGCAAGGGGGTCGGCGCCACGTGTTCGCTGGCCAGGTAGCGCTCGGTCGACCACGCGCGGGCACTCAGGCGCAACGCTGGGTGATCCTCGGCGACGAGGCAGACGATGTCGTCCGTCATCAGGCGACCCAGGTGCAGTTCGCCGGGGGGCTCGAGCCAGTTGCCGATCACCAGATCGACCTCGCCCTGGGCCAGGCTGCGCCGGTAGTCGTAGGCACCCGTCAGCGGCAGCAGCTCGAGGCGCGCCAGCGGCGCCTCGTGCTTGATGTGAGCCACCAGTTCGGGCAGGAACAGCGGGTCGAGGTAGTCGGCCGCGGCAATCCGAAACGTCGACTCAGCGGCCGCCGGCTCGAAGTGGCGCTGGCGCGCACGCGGGTTGAACAGCCGGTCGGCGTCCTGCAAGAGGCGATTCGCGGGCTCCAGCAGTTGCAGCGCCGTTTCGGTGGGCGTCATCGCATTGCCGGCGCGCACCAGCAGCGGGTCGGCGGTGAGCGCGCGCAGCCGCTTGAGCTGGGCACTCACGGCAGGCTGGGAACTCTGCAGGCGCATGGCTGCCCGGGAGACGCTGCGTTCGGTGATCAAGGACTGCAACACTCGGATGAGGTGAAGTTCGATCTTGTCGAAATCAGCGCGCAGTGCCATAAGACAGGGATGATAGGTATTATGGAAGTTCGCGTATACATGAATCGCCGGATCGGCGTACCTTGCGGTCCTGCGCATGCCCCAGATTGAGTGCACGATGTCCACCCGCCCGATTCGCTTCTTTCACAGCGGCCAGGTCGTCGAAGTCAGCGACGCCGCGCCGACCCGCAGCGTGCTCGACTGGTTGCGTGAAGACGCCCACTGCACCGGCACCAAGGAGGGCTGCAACGAGGGCGATTGCGGTGCGTGCACGGTGGTCATCGGCAGCCGGGCACTGCCGGGCGAGGCCGGCGCAGTGCGTGGCCTGAGGCTCGAAACGGTGAACGCCTGCATCCAGTTCCTGCCCACGCTCGACGGCAAGGCCCTCTTCACGGTGGAAGATCTGAAAGCTCTGAGCCCGGGCGCGGCGTTGCACCCCACTCAACAGGCAATGGTCGACTGCCACGGCTCGCAATGCGGGTTCTGCACGCCGGGGTTCGTGATGTCGCTGTGGTCGACCTACGAACACCACCAGGCCAGCGCGAGCCGCCCGACGCGCCAGCAGCTCGCCGACGAGC